>JAHIPN010000113.1 GCA_018894595.1 bacterium | reverse complement strand
TATTTGGATTAATAATATAGAAGCAATTCCTGTAAATTCTAGTACTACCTGGACTTATGATTTTAACCTCTCTGAAGGCGAGAACAATATCTCTATTACTTCTCAAGATTCTGCAGGTAATGAAAGTGGCGAAGCTACTGCAAAAATTATCTTAGATAGCATTCTTCCAACAGTTCCTACTTTGAAAGAGGTTATTACTCCTACTAATATCTCGATTCAGGTCTTAGCTGGCACTAAAGAAACCAATTCTTCTATTTGGATTAATAATATAGAAGCAATTCCTGTAAATTCTAGTACTACCTGGACTTATGATTTTAACCTCTCTGAAGGCGAGAACAATATCTCTATTACTTCCCAGGATATGATCGGAAATGAAAGTTCCCCAGTAACTGCAACAATAGAATATGATCCTAATATCTATGTAGATGCAGGCAATACCACCGGAATAGAAGATGGAACCCAAACTCACCCCTTCGATACCATAGCCGAGGGAATAGATGCAGTTGCTCCTGGAAAATCGGTTGTGGTGTCCGCAGGAACTTATAATGAACAGCTGATAATAAATAAAGAGATTACTCTGCAAGGGGCTGGAAAGGGATCTACTTCCATAACTATACTTGTTGGATATATTGGAAATTTAATTACTGTTACAGCTGACGATGTCACCATATCTGGATTTAATATTGATGGCAGGTCAAATGCAGATATAGGAATCTATAGTGATTCATCTTCTTCTATTGAGATATCAGGAAATATAATTCAAAATCAGCAGGATAGTGGAATTTTATATAGCAGTGCAGTCAATAATTATCCCTCAGGAATATATGTTTATAATAATGATATATGTTTTAATTCTAAGAATGGGATAAAAGTTACAGGAGAAGGCTCTGGCATTATCGAGAGTAATACCATCACAAAAAATACAAATGGAATTCGCACTAGTGACAGCGCGTATCTTGAGATAAAACATAATAACATAAATGACAATAGTAGTTCTGGAATTATATGTCAAGGTAGCTCTTTTTTGTTAATTTGGGATAATGAGATCACTATTAATGATTACGGCATAAAAGTAGGTGTACTAAGTAGCGATACAACCAACCCGGATATAGGAGGAGGGGTTAAAAACGGGGTCGGCCAGAATAAGATCGCAGGAAATAAAACTCACGGGGTGAGTAATAAAACTACTCATAATATAATGGCATTAAATAACTGGTGGGGAGATGCTGCTGGGCCAAAATATCCAGGGAATCCCAATAATGCCACTATTTCAAGTGATTGGGCTTATTGGAGTAATATAGATGGTACTATTCTATTTAATCCTTATTCAACCGAGCCCTAAACCTTATAAGCAAATGTTTCCAGAGGATCCTGGCACAGACTTTACAAAAAGTTAACCAAAGGTGCCTGGCACCTTTGGTTAACTTTTCTGGCATAAAATTTGTCATTTTTGTGCTTGCTTGAATAAAGGTTGTGTGGTATGTTATAAAATATAGAGAGATAGGCTAAAATATGGGGAGGAATGAACCATAGGAGAGACAAGAAAAAATAAAAACGATAATATAGATATATTAGATAGAGATTTTTCTAAGTTGGATAAGGCTAACATGATAGAGCTATTAGAGGAATTTCCGCAGAAGATGAAAGATGCCTTGCGTTTAGGAGAGGAATTTATTATTCCTACCAACCTTTTACCCAATCCTGCCACTGCCACTATCCCTGCCCAGAATTTTAAAAATATCGTGGTATTAGGAATGGGTGGTTCAGCCATCGGCGGGGATCTATTATCTGATTATTTAGCCGATGAATTATCAATCCCTATAGTGGTTATCCGCGGTTATGATATACCCAAATTTGTAGATGAAAATTCTTTGGTTTTTGCAGTCAGTTATTCGGGAAATACCGAAGAGACCCTCTCTGCCTTAAAGAGATGCTTGGAAGCCAAAGCCAGAACCATTGCTTTAACTTCAGGGGGCAAATTTGCAGCCCTAGCCCGAGAGAATAACTTTCCGGTGATTAAAGTGCCGGCAGGGATTCAGCCTCGAGCGGCTATTTCTTATCTATTCTTTCCTATATTAAAAGTTTTAGAAAGAATGGCCATAACAAAAGAAAGAAACGAAGAAATAGAAGAAACGCACAATATTTTGCGGGAACTTTCTATAGAATATGGCGCTAAATCTCCGTTTGAAGATAATTTGGCTAAAAAGGTGGCCTTGAGCCTGTATCAGCATCTGCCTTTAATTTACGGTTCTGAAGGATTATTAGAGGCAGTGGCTATGCGCTGGAAGACTCAGATAAACGAAAATAGCAAATGGCCTTGTTTCTGGAATGTGTTTTCTGAACTCGACCATAACGAAATAGTAGGTTATGAAATAGAAAATAATATAAATCGACAGGTTAAAATTATTTATCTTCAAGACAAACAAGGGCTTTTAATGGTAGAGCAGAGACGGGAAATTACCCGCAAGATTATCCAGGACAAAGTAGCCGAATTTATAGTTTGCCCTACCAAAGGTAAAGGGAAAATGGCTCGCATGTTTTCACTAATTTTCTTAGGCGATCTGGCGAGCTATTATTTAGCGATATTAAATCAGGTTGACCCTTCGCCGGTAGCCTGCATAGAAGATTTAAAGAAAGAATTAGCCAAACGCTGAGGTAACATTTTGTAACATTTTGTGCCTGGCACAAAATGTTACCTTATTACTCGATTTAATAATAAACAGGAGATTATCTATTTGAAATATTTAGAAGTTGGCGTTATTGCCTTTATAGTTTCTTATATTTTAACTCCCTATATGGCTCGGGTAGGGAAAAAACAATATATGATGGACATACCCGGTCATCGTAAAATACACGAGGAAGCTATCCCCAATTTAGGAGGGATAGTTATTTTTTTTGGATTTTTACTGAGTCTGCTCTTTGTAGTGCCGATAGAAGGACAGGTTAAAGCCCTCTTGATAGGTGGGGTAATCATTTTGTTATTAGGGGTAGTAGATGACATAGTAGACCTTTCTCCCAAGCATAAATTCATTATTCAAATGGTTCCTGCCTTAATTGTGATTATATATAACAGTGACTTAATAAATAGTTTTATAGTTAATCAATTAAAAATTTTTGATCTATTAGGTTATCTTCTTTATCCCGTCTTAATTTTTTGGATAGTCGGAGTTACCAATTCCATTAACATAATAGATGGATTGGATGGACTGGCCTGCGGAGTTTCGATAATTAGCCTAATAACTTTTCTTATTTTAGGATTAAGGCAGAATTTTGAAATTCTTAGTCTTATATCAATCGCCCTGGCGGGGAGTATGTTGGCTTTTTTAAGATTTAATTTTTATCCGGCCAAAATCTTTCTAGGAGATTCCGGCAGTACTTTTGCCGGTTTTATGTTATCCTCTATAGGGGTCTTGTGTGTATTAAACAGTGGGAATGCCTTTTTTATTTTTATTCCTGTTATTATTCTGGCTCTACCTATTTTTGATACACTGTTTGCTATCTGGAGGAGATACCGGGGGCATCATCCTATATTCCAGGCCGACAAAGGACATCTTCATCATCGTCTTTTAGCACGAGGGATATCTCATAAAAATATAGTGCTTATCTTATGGGGGATAAGCGCCATCTGCAGTGTAATCGCCCTTGTTTTAGCGCTCTAGTGTAAAAAGTAACCCAAAGGTGCCTGGCACCTTTGGGTTACTTTTTACGGCGGGAAGGAAAAGAAAGATGAAATTAAAAAAGAGGGAAGAACAAGTAAATGAAAATGAAAAGAGCACCGTTTTAGTTACCGGCGGAGCGGGATTTATCGGTTCGCATATTGTGGATTTGCTTATCAAGAATAATTATAAAGTTGTGATAGTTGATGATTTATCTTCCGGCCGAGAGGAGAATATCAACAAGAACGCCCGATTTTATAAATTAAATATCACCGACCAAAAGAGGTTAGCTGAAGTGTTTAAGCAGGAAAAACCTGATTATGTATGCCATGAAGCCGCCCAGATTAGTGTATCTTTTTCCGTGAGAGACCCTTTATTTGATGCTCAAACTAATATCCTGGGTTCCTTGAATTTATTGCAATGCTGCGTTAATTACCAGGTTAAGGGAATAGTTTTTGCCTCCAGTGGAGGGACTATTTATGGAGAACCAGAGCATTTTCCCATCAGTGAGAATTACCCTTTCAGACCTCAATCGCCTTATGGAATTAGTAAGGTTGCTGTCGAGCATTATCTTGATTTTTATCAAAAAAATTATAATCTTAATTATGTTTCTTTGAGATATGGAAATGTCTATGGTCCCCGTCAGGACCCTTATGGTGAGGCCGGGGTTATCGCTATCTTTATAGAAAAAATGCTAAAAGGCGAGATTCCTACTATAAATGGTGATGGAGAATATATCAGAGATTATATTTATGTAGAAGATGTGGCCCAAGCCAGTTTACTCGCTCTTCAAAATATGGTAAAATTATCTAAAGTTGTTCGGGAAATAGAAAAAGCTAAAACCAAAGAAGAAGAAAAAAAAGAATCTGAAGCAAAAGCAAAAGCTCAAGCAAAAATTGAAACCAAAGTGAAATTTAATGGCTTTAATCTGGGGACCGGCAGAGGAGTTTCGGTAAATGAAATCTTTTCCCTTTTAAAGAAGATTATAAAGTTCCCTCATCCGGCAAATTATGGTCCTCCCAGGGCAGGGGATTTAAGAAAGAATATTCTGAATTGCCGCTTGATCAGTGAGGTTTTAGGATGGCAGCCACAGTTTGACTTTTCAGCGGGTTTAGAAAAGACAGTTTGCTGGTTTAAAGAGAATATTCACTAATTAGTTTTAATTTCAAAAATTTATCCTAAAAAGAAGGAATTTAAGATACTTTTGTCGTATTAATATAATTGGATTAAGCAGAAAAAAGGTTAAAAACAGAAAGAACAGAAAAATAAAACAAAAATAAGAATAAAGAAGAAATAAAACGAAATAATGAAGGAAAATAAATTTATATGTTTGAAACCGGAATGGTGTTTAAAATTGCAGGTATCGTTATATGTAGTGTGCTGATGGTCATCCTGGGGAGAGCAGATAGAAAGAGAAAGCTTCCCACAGGGGTCAAATTGATATTTCAAGTTTTAATTTCATTAATTATAATTTATTCCGGAGTTAAAATAGAATTTTTACGGGCTCCTTCCTCCTTATCGGGAGGATATCTTTATCTTAGCTATTTATCTATCCCCCTAACCATAATCTGGCTGATAAGCATTACTAATTCTATCGGCCAGGCAGATGAACTGGGAGACATCACTCCCTATATTGTCTTTATCGCTTCCCTGACTTTTTTAGTGGTCTCCCTTGTCCAGAGACAGGGATTAATTTTGGCAGAAGCGCTATCTTTGATTATGGCGGCAATTTCATTTATTTTTATCAAATATCTTCCTCGGGGAAAATTTTCTTCCTACTATATGTCTTTTGGATTCATATTAGCAGTGATTGCTATTGTGGGAGTATCCAAGAGTACAGCAGCTTTAACTTTATTGATTCCTCTTTTAATTTTGGGCGTACCGATTATAGACAGCTCTTATTCTATTGTGGCTAATTATGCCAGTCAGGAAAGCCCAGGCCCGGGTATAGGAGGAAAGTTACCATTATTTTCGGAGAGCGGAAGCGGAAGTGGAAGCAGGTTACGACAGAAATTGCAATCTTATGGATTTTCAGCTCAAGGAGCGAATCTAACTATTATCGGGGTCTCTCTCTACTTAAGTTTATCAGCTTTTATTATTTTTATATACCAGAGTTTCTATCTACTGTTAACCCTGACCGCTTTTGGCTGGGTGGTTTTTGAATTACTGAAGAATAAGGTTCGGTCAGAGGAATTGATTATCGGAAGAGATATTTTGACCAACCGCATAAAACTTTTTCAGGTGGGAATTGACCAGGTAGATAATCAAGAAACTATTCAAAAAATAGAAGAATTTATAGTTTCTAAAAAACCTCATCAGATAGTTACTCCGGATACTTTGGCTGTATTGCG
>JAHIPN010000112.1 GCA_018894595.1 bacterium | reverse complement strand
TTTGATTGGAACGGGATAAGGGAAGCCTTTGTCTTTGCCACCGAAAACGATAGCCTAAACGGAATCTCTATGTTATTTAATCATCTCTTAACCGATAGAGCCCAGATCTTTTCTGATATCAGGACTTACTGGAGTCCTGAGGCCGTAAAGAGAGTAACCGGAAAAAAGCTGACCGGCTTACCCAAAGATGGAATACTTCATCTGATCAATTCCGGTGCTACTACCTTAGATGCTACCGGACAACAGAAGGAAGATGGAAAATCGACCATAAAACCCTTCTGGGAGATAACCGAAGAAGAAGTGAAAAGGTGCTTAGAAAACACTAAATGGAGTCCGGCTAATTTAGAATATTTCCGGGGAGGAGGGTATTCCTCTACCTTCTATACTCAAGGTGTAATGCCGGTTACCATGGTAAGGATAAATCTTATCAAGGGTTTAGGACCGGTAATCCAGATTGCCGAAGGCTATACCGTAGATCTACCTCCCCAAATCCACCATATTTTAGATGAACGTACTGACCCCACCTGGCCCACCACCTGGTTTGCCCCCATCCTAACTGGTAAAGGAGCTTTTAGAGATGTCTATTCTGTGATGAACAACTGGGGAGCTAACCATGGAGCGATCAGTTATGGTCATATCGGGAAAGACCTCATCACTCTATCCTCCATACTCAGGATACCGGTGGCTATGCACAATGTTCCAGAAGAGAAGATATTTAGACCCAAAGCCTGGTCCTCTTTTGGAACTAAGGATTTAGAATCTGCTGACTTTAGGGCCTGTGAAAATTTTGGACCATTATATGGGAGAAGATAAAGGAGAATTAATATGGGTAAATATAGCTTAGGTTTAGATTTTGGGACTTTAGATGGACGGGCAGTATTAGTTGATGTAGGAACTGGAGAAGAGATAGCTACCAGTGTTTATTCCTATCCTGATGGAGTAATAGATGAGGTTCTGCCTGATGGTAAGACCAAATTAGGTCCTGATTGGGCCATACAGAACCCGGCTGATTATTTAGGGGTTTTAAAATGTGCTATACCTGAGGTACTGAAAAAATCTAGTGTTTCCCCTAAGGATATAATTGGTATAGGTGTAGATTTTACTTCCTGTACTATCCTTCCTATCGATAAACAAGGTATCCCTCTTTGCATGAAAGATAAGTGGAAGAGTAATCCCCACTCCTGGGTGAAACTCTGGAAACACCATGCCGCTGAACCTTATGCCAATAGATTAAGAGAGATTGCTTTAAAACGTCAGGAAAAATTCCTTCACCGGTATGGAGATAAAATCTCTTCAGAATGGATGTTACCCAAGATCTGGCAGGTTTTAGAAGAAACCCCTGAAATCTATGAAGCAACAGATCGTTTTATCGAAGCCGGTGATTGGCTAGTCCTTCAATTGACTGGTAAGGAAAGGCGTAGTTCTTGTAATGCTGGTTACAAAGCTATTTGGGACAAAAAAGAAGGTTATCCTTCTCCAGAGTTCTTTGCCGCCCTTCATCCTCGACTAAAAAACGTAGTAGAAGAAAAATTATCTACCGATATCTATCCTACCGGTTCTAAGGCAGGAGGGCTAACCCTCCAAATGGCTCAACTTACTGGTTTAAAAGAGAATACCCCTGTAGCTGTAGGTATAATAGATGCCCATTCTGCAGTTCCAGCTACCACAGTAACCAAGCCAGGTAAGATGGTCCTAATTATGGGTACCTCCACCTGTCATATGTTGTTGAGCAAAGAGCAGAGGTTGATACCGGGAATACCTGGAGTAGTAGAAGATGGAATTCTCCCTGGGTACTTTGGTTACGAAGCAGGTCAAGCTGCTGTGGGGGATATCTTTGACTGGTTTATCACAAATTGTATCCCGGCCAGTTATGAAAGAGAAGCCAAACAAAAAGGTCTCAATATCTATCGCCTCTTAGAGGAAAAGGCCCGAAAATTAAGACCGACAGAGAGCGGGATTCTCGCCCTAGACTGGTGGAATGGTAATCGCTCCATACTAAATAATGCTGACCTTTCCGGCCTGCTTTTAGGATGTACCTTAAATACTAAACCGGAGGATATCTACCGAGCCCTCATCGAGGCTACTGCTTTCGGGACCCGTATAATTATAGAAACTTTTCAGAAAAATGGTTTACCTATAGATGAACTTTATGCCTGTGGAGGAATGCCTCATAAAGATAAACTATTGATGCAGATTTATGCTGACGTAACTGGACGAGAAATTAAAGTCGCTTCTTCTCGTCAGGCTTCTGCTTTAGGGGCAGCTATGTTCGGGGCTATTGCTGCAGGAAGTGAAGCTGGAGGTTATGATTCTATTGAAGATGCGGTAACCCATATGGCTTCCATCGAGAAAAAAACTTATCTCCCTATCCCAGAAAACGTGAAGGTCTACAACCAGTTATTTGCTGAATATAAAAAATTACATGATTATTTTGGTCGAGGAGACAACCAGGTAATGGAGAGATTGAAAAGAAGATAAATATAGGACTGATTTTTATTATTTATTATTAATTTTATTATTAAGTTGGGGTAATAATCTCGATATTCTTATCTTTCAATATATCGAGATATTCATTTGGCAATGGTTTATCTGTTATAATCGCATCTACGTTTTCAATACCAGTTGTTCTGAAGACTGACGCCTTATCAAACTTACTGGAATCTACCAGAAGATAATGAAGCCTGGAATTTTCGAACATCTTTACTTTAATGTTCCCTTCCAGGACATTGGATTCATAGGCACCCCTTGTATCTAACATCGTGCAGGAGAAAAAGAATTTAGTAACCTTTATATTTGATAACATTTTTTCTGCGAGTGGACCAATCGTTGAGAAATAGCCGTGTCTTATGTTGCCTCCAACAAGAACCAAATCTATTTTATAAATACTCATTAACTCAACTGCCATATATATATTATTGGTTATAATATGCAGGTTATGAGAAGAGAGTGCCAATGTACGGGCAAACTCGTAGCAAGTTGTGCTGGTATCTAAAAAAATCGTATCTCCTGATTGCACAAATCTTTTAGCTAATTCTGCTATAATTCTTTTTTGTTCGAGATTAGTATTAAGTCTTTCATGAAATCTTTTATCGTAATCCCGAGCTATTTTAATGGTGTTGTACTCTTTT
>JAHIPN010000469.1 GCA_018894595.1 bacterium | reverse complement strand
TGCTCGAATATATGGACCTCAGAAAGGAGCCACTCCAGAAGTAATTAAAGAACTGGATGAATCTTTGGCTTATTTTGCTGAAATAATAAAAAGAGATTTAAATAAGGATATAAAAGATATACCGGGAGCAGGGGCAGCCGGGGGTTTAGGGGCTAGTTTAATGGCTTTCTTAAATGCAGAACTTAGACCAGGTATTGAGATTATGATTGAGATAGTAAAACTCGAACAAGCTATTAAAGATGCTGATCTGGTAATCACCGGTGAGGGAAAGATCGATAGTCAGACTATCTACGGAAAGGCACCAATTGGAGTAGCCAAGATTGCTAAAAAATATAATATTCCAGTAATAGCAGTGGCGGCAATCATCGGTGATGATGCAGATATTGTCCATCAATACGGAATTAGTTCTTTAATTAGTGTTTCCGGGCAACCTATGAGATTAGAAGATACAGTTCCTAATAAAGTTTCGTTGATTAAAAATAGTATAAAACAATCTATGATGGCGATGAAGACAGGGAAAGAATTAAAGAAAAACTAAAGAAAAAAAGGAGGGATGATATAGAGAAAAATAATTGTTTTTTTAGTAAAGAATATTAAAATATTTAAAGGAGAAAAAAAATGAAAAAAAGTATTGTATTGTTAGTTTTGATTATGGTGTTTAGCATAAGCATTTTTGCTTTTGCAGAAAAAACTGTTGTGGAATTCTGGACTACTGATAATGAAAAGTCCCGGATGGAAGTACAAGAAGCATTGGCAGCAGATTTTATGTTGCTTCATCCTGATATTGAAGTAAAAGTAATTCCAGTTGATGAAGTAGATATTCCTAAAAAACTTGCCACTGCTAAAGCAGCAGGGAAATTGCCCGATGTCTGCCGTTTTGGATTAGAATATGTAGCTGGTTTTACTTTAGAAGGATTATTAGATCCTACTGCTGCTACTACAGCAATTACCGATATGGGTTATACTAGTTTTTACAAAGGTGCTTTGGATCTTGTTCGTTCACCGGCAGAGAGCATATGGGCAGCTGTACCCATCGATGGTTGGGTTCAGGGAATATGGTATAGAAAAGACCTCTTTGCTGAAAAAGGGTTAGCTGCACCCAACAGTTGGGATACGATTTTAGAGGCAGCTAAAGCTTTTTATGATCCTCCTAATGCTATGTATGGGATAGTGATTGGAACCGCTCCGGGAGAGGTATTCACCCAACAGGTATTTGAACCTTTTGCCTTATCCAATGGTGCAACTGGTTTTGATAAAGATGGTAATATTGTTATGAATACCCCAGAAATGGTGGAAGCCTTAGATTATTATACTAAATTAGCTGCTTATGGTCCTCCAGGAGCTTGTTACTGGAGAGAAGCCAGACAATATTATATTGTAGGCCAAACAGCTATGATGTTTTACTCGCCCTATATAATGGATGATATTGCCGGATTAGTAGAGGCATATCAAGTTACAGTTCCAGATTTAGCTAAGAATACCGGCTTTTGTCCGATTATACAAGGACCAAGTGGAATCAAGGCTTCTTACGGGCAATTAGTAACCTTAGGAATTTTTAAAGATACAGATACAGATGCAGCAGTTGAATGGGTAAAATATCTGCTGGGACCTGGATATGTAGATATTCTCTTTATGAGTCCGGGAGGAAAGGTTCCTGTTCGTAAAGCTGTGGTAGATGAATGGTTAAAGCATGATGTGTTTAGCCTTTATGCTCCAGAAGTAGTTGCAGATGTAGCGGATGGCATGAATATGATTCAAAGATGGGGCTTTATGGATGGAAATATTGTTCCTTTAATTTCAGATGTCTATGGTAGATTGTTAGTCCCGATAGTAATAGAAAAAATTCTAACCGGTGATATGACCCCAGAACAAGCAGCTGCCTGGTTACAAGAACAGACTGAGGCATTAAAATAATAGAATATCTAATAATTAAAAATTGAAGTAAGATTTTTTAATCTTCCAAGGACTATGCAGTTAAAATAAAATTAGCTGCATAGTCCTACTTTTGAGTGGAGGTAAAGATGAGAAAAACTAAAGCCCTTAATCTACAGCAAAGAGAAGCCCGTTTAGCTTACTGGTTTGTTGTGCCCACCTTTGCTATTGTTTTTGGTTTAGTAATATATCCTGCGCTTTATAATATATGGATAAGTTTTCACGAGGTTACTTTGGGAAATCTTGGCGAAGGAGGAGCACCTTTTGTAGGATTAAAAAATTATATTAGAGTAGCGAAGGATTTTATGTTTAAAGATGCTTTAAAAGCAACAATCATATATTCTTTCTTGGGGAGTATTTTATCCATTGTTTTAGGCTTGGCAGCCTCCCTATTATTAAACAGAAAATTTAAAGGAAGAGGATTAGTAAGAGCAATATTTTTATTTTCTTATGTTGCTCCTGTTGTTTCGGTAGCTTTTATTTGGAAATGGTTGCTTAATCCGGTAAATGGGGTAATTAGTTGGGCTTTAATGAGCAGCGGTATATGGTCTCAACCTATTGCCATGCTTTCTCAAAAGGGATGGGCGATGTTTATAGTTATTTTATTTCAAGGATGGAGATATTTCCCCTTTGCTATGTTAATGTTACTGGCCCGGCTTCAGGCTATTCCTAATGAATTGTATGAAGCAGCAAGCATAGATGGTGCAGGAATAATAAAAAAGTTTTTTTACATAACCATACCTGAATTAAAATATGTATTGGGTACTTTATTTTTGTTAAGATTAATGTGGACTTTTAATAAATTTGATGATATATACTTGCTAACTGGTGGAGCTGCAGGGACCAAGGTATTGCCCGTTCTTACCTATGAATTTAGTTTTGGCATGCTTAATTTTGGTTTAGGTTCGGCTACCTCAATGTTCTTATTTATTATTCTCGGAGTTTTTATGATATTTTACGTAAAGTTTGTCTTGGAGTGGTAACATCTACTTGAAGTTCAGAATTTTATAAGGGATAGGAGCGAAATAGAAGATGGAGAAAAGAAAAATATCTTTAGGGAAGATTGTAGTTTTTGGCAGCATAATTTTATTTTTAATTGTTATTCTTTTCCCTTTTTATTGGATGATAATTTCATCTATGAAGGGATTTTCCGAATTATTTGCCTATCCTCCCAGGTTTTTACCAGATAGTTTTAATTTAAGAGCTTATTGGCGGGTGTTATTTGAAGAAGGATTTACTCTGTATCTCAAAAATAGTTTTTATGTAGCCCTGCTTACAGCTATGTTGAATCTAATATTGGCTTGCTTAGGAGCTTACGCTATAGCTCGATTAAGATTTAAAGGTAAGGCCATGATGATGAGGTCTATCCTTTTGGTATATATGTTTCCCGGAATATTGCTAATAATTCCCTTATTTGCTATGTTAGCAAAAGTAGGATTTATAGATAATTTAAATGGATTAATACTTACTTATTTAGCTCAAACCTTGCCCGTTTCCCTTTACATGTTGGCTGCTTACTTTAGGACTATTCCTGAGGAAATTGAAGAAGCAGGATTAGTAGATGGCTGCAGCAGGTTGGGAGTTATAACCAAAATAACCCTGCCTCTCTCCGTGCCAGCTATAGCTTCAGTAGGGATATATACTTTTATGATAGCCTGGAATGAATTTCTATATGCTTTAGTATTTTTATACGATTCTGATAAATTTACTATGCCTTTGGGGTTGGTAAGGCTTTATTCTTCTTACCATACTTCCTGGGACCTGGTAATGGCTGCTTCGGTAATAATTACTGTTCCGATAATTGTCTTGTTTTTAGCCTTTGAAAAATACTTAGAACAAGGTTTAGTTGCAGGTGGAGTGAAAGGTTAAAGATTTACATACTACCTATTTTCCTCCCCGGGATAACCAGAAAAAATAGGGCTATTAATAGTAACCATGCTACTCTTCACCTCTTGCTTAATAGATAGAAAAGATTAGTTAGAATTAATTGGAAATTTAGAACTGAAAACTAAAAACTATAAAAAAGGAGCATTAAGTATGAAAGCAATAATTTTAGCTGGCGGATATGCTAAGAGACTCTGGCCTTTAACCAAAAATAAACCCAAACAACTACTTTCGGTCGGCGGAAGGCCGATGATTGAATATATTATGGAGAAATTAGAAGTCCAAGAAGAAATAGATAAGATTATGATATCTACCAATGAAAAATTTGAAGATAATTTTAAGCAATGGCTGCCAGGACATAAATCGTCAAAAAATATTGAATTGGTCATTGAGCCAACTTTATCAGAAAAAGATAAATTAGGGTCGGTAGGAGCATTGGGATATTTAATAAAGAAAAAAAATATTGGTGAAGAATTAATGATTATCGGAGGAGATAATCTCTTTGAATTTGCTTTAAGAGACCTAATTAATTATTATAGAGAAAAAAAGGGGAATGTGGTTGCTTTATATGATTTAAGATCTATTCAGAAAGCCCAAAATTATGGGGTAGCAAAGGTTGATGAGGAAATGAGGATAATAGATTTTGTAGAAAAACCTAAAAACCCTCCTTCTACACTGGTTTCCACCGCCTGCTATATATTATCTTCAGAAGGAGTAAAAAGTATTTTAAATTATTTAAATAAAGGAGAAAACCCTGATGCCATAGGATTTTTTATAAAGTGGTTAATCAAAAGAGAAAGAGTTTTCGGATTTGTATTTTCGGGTAGATGGTTTGATATCGGTTCTTTAGAATCACTTAAAGAAGCAGATTTAATATATAGTAAAAAGAAGGAGGAAGGTTTATAATGAAAGACAAAGTAAATATAGTAGTAGGTATTTGCACTAAAAATGTTGAAGATGCCATTGAGGGAGTAGTTAAAGTAGTTGACCAGGGTTTGTATAAATATTTTCCGGAGAAGAAAAGTTTAATCATAGTCTCAGATGGTTTTTCTAAAGACCATACCAAAGAGAGGGCTAATAAAACTGTAACCAGAACACAGAAGATGGTACTGGATCAAGTTGGGAAAATCGGAAAGGGGAATGGAGTAAAAACCATATTTATTAAGGCAGAAGAAGTAGGAGCAGGGGCGGTAGCTTTGGTAGATGGCGACCTTACCAGTATAACCCCGGAATGGTTAAAATATCTGATTCAACCTATATTAAAAGAATATGATCTGGTTGCTCCTTTTTATGTAAGACATAAATATGATGGGGTGATTACCAATCATCTGGCTTATCCTCTGACGCGAGCACTTTACGGAATTTCTATCAGACAGCCCATTGGTGGAGAATATGGTCTATCCGCTAAAATGGTGAAAAAGGTTTTGGTTCACCCTCTTTTTCCGGCTGAATTTGGAATCGACATATTTATTACTACGGTTGCTGCTTGTGAAGACATGAAGATGATAGAAGCGAAACTGGGGATAAAGAGTCATGATTCCACTAAAGATTATAAAGATCCCAAGGTATTATTAGTTCCTATGTTTAATCAGGTAACAGGAAGCATTTTGGATTTAACCATTTTTTATAAAGATTTTTCTAAAGGGAAAGTGGCAGATAAAAGCGTAGAGAGGATTGGAGTAAAAGAAGTAGAAACACCTAAAGAGGTGGTTATGGATATATCAGGATATATAAATGATTTTAAATCTGGATATGAAGAGACAATAAAGGAAAAGAATTTTTTCTTGCCAGAAGAGATAATATCTTCTTTAGATAAAATATCTAAAAGTTTTGGTGTGGAGGACTTTAATTTCCCTATAGATTTATGGGCCCAAATAGTATATTATAGTTTAAATTATTATGAACAGAAAAGAGATAGAAAAGAAGATATTTTAGAGATATTAAGAATTTTATGGCAGGGGCGCTTAGCCAGTTTTGCTATTGAAACAAAAGATTTAGATGTGGAACAGTCAGAAGAAGTAATCCAACAGCAAGTAGAAGCTTTTAAGAAATACAAAGAAAAAATATGGCAATGATGGAAAGGCAGTATATATTGTGGTAGAAAAAAAAGGTGTAGAAAAAAAATATTCTATTGGCGTTGATTTAGGAGGAACGAATATCGTCAGTGCAATAGTGAATTACCAGGGGAAGATAGTAAACCGTCTAAAAGTTCCAACTTTAGCCGAAAGAGGTAAAGGAGCTACCATTAAAAGAATAATAGAGACCATCCACAAAAATATTGTTCAATCCACCATAGCTCCTGATGATATAATAGGAATAGGGATTGGAGCCCCTGGTCCTCTCGATATTAAAAAAGGAATCATCAATTTTGCTCCCAATCTTCCCGGATGGAGAGATGTTCCTTTAAAGAAAACATTGGAAGATGAATTTAATGTGAAAGTTGTTTTAGAAAATGATGCCAATGCAGCTGCCTGGGGGGAAAGATGTTTTGGGGCAGGCCAAGGTGTAAATAATTTAGTATGTTTTACCCTGGGAACCGGAATCGGCGGTGGAATAATTATTGACGGAAAGATATACCATGGTAATAATTATGGTGCAGCAGAGTTAGGACATATGACTGTAAATAAAGATGGTCCTCGTTGTAATTGTGGTAACTATGGGTGTTTGGAAGCTTATTCTTCGGCTACCGGGATTAAAAATAGAATAAAAAATAGAATAAAAGAGGGAATAAAGAGTGAATTCTTAAATTTTGATAGTGATGACGAGTTATTTGAATCGTTCAGATTAAAATCAATTTTTGAAGCTGCCCGAAAAGGTGATAGATTAACCTCAGATATAGTCGAAGAAGCAATTTCCTATTTGGGTATAGCTATTGCCAATATGGCCAATATATTGAATCCTGAAATGGTGGTATTGGTTGGGGGAATAACTAACGAAGGTGATAAACTACTTATCCCCCTTAGAAAGGAGGTAAAAAAGAGAGCATTTTATTCCAATTATAAATCTCTTAAAATTGTTATTGGCAAACTGGCTGGAAACGCCGGTGTTCTCGGGGCAGCAGCTCTCCTGTGGATTCCCAATAACTATTCCTGCTAAGCCAACCTTTTTGGAAATAAGGATACAAGTTTTACGATAGGGAATAGATTAAAGTAAAAAAGATTAAAGTTAATATAAATAAATAATTGAAAAAAAATAAATATTTTTTATTTATTAAAGAGGATTTTTTAAATTTTTATCGAATTATAGTAACATAAGTAAAAATTAAAAGTATTGGAGGTAAAAATGTCAAAAAATTTAATAGTTTTATTTATAATAATTT
>JAHIPN010000111.1 GCA_018894595.1 bacterium | reverse complement strand
TTTAAATTTATATAAGTAGTTGGTAAATTATTTTCTATATTAAAGCTAATTCCTTATTCTTAACTTTATTATCTTTGTAATGAGCAGTACCCTTATAAAGAGGATTTTCTAACATATATTTAATGGTCCCGGCATACCACTTGCCGCCCCTTGTAGTAGGTATTCCTTTTCCATTTAGTTCCCTGGCTATTTCTCTTAATCCCATTCTCTTACATATCAGCGGGGTTCTTTGTTATGCCTCAGACATCTATATTTATTTTACTATATCACCATTAGGGAGTAAAAAAATCTTTTTTAATTTTTCTATATCCTTTTTATAATACGACAAAATGTTTATAAAATCCTTCTTTTTTTAAAATATATTTCACACTTTCCGGTATGTAGCTCTTGGTATTCACCGATAAATCGGTGAAAATCGGTTGCAGGTTGTTAGAAATAACAGAAAAAAGCAAAAGTAGATTGCGATAAACGCGGTATACCGTAAAAAATGTCCTGATAAATCAGGGAATATCAGGAATCAGTTTAGTATTGAGATAATAAATAAGCAATGAACTTATTTCTTTTGAATTTTAATTCTAATGACTTATAATATTTAATGTTTGTAAATATAATTTAGGTGGTAAATATGAAAAAAAAATTGAAGAATTAATTAAAGAGAAAGCTAATAATATTTACGAAAAATATTATTCTAATAATGTATATTGTGGGGTCAAGTCTTGCAATATCACTTTTCATCTTCCCGCTCAATTCTCTTAATCACTCTGCTCAATGTAGTATAATGTCAATATAGTATGGCCTTTGTTATATTGCAAGACTCCGGTATTTTCTTTTTACTTATTTCATCGCAGTTAAATTAGCGTGAATAATCCATTTCCAATCATCTCCGCTTTTTACCCAGGCACTAAGTCTCATAACGGTACGTTCCGGCAGGCGGATACTCTCAAGAGTTTCTTCTACCGTAATTTTGTAAGTAACAATAATGACCGGACCCTCTGCTGTAACCGTGTAATCGCTAATAATGTAATCACTTAAGTCTAAACCTTTAAGTAGTTCTATTTGAGCATCCTTATCTCTCGTTCCATCTTGATGTACCGACTGAAACCCTGAACCCATCTGTTTTTCAATTTCCTCCCAATTATTTGTTTTAAAATCCACCCATAATTGTTGTACCAGTTCCTTTCCTATACTATCAATGTTTTCAGTTGTTTCAGTAAAGGCAAATAGGCTGAAGGAAAAAATAAATAATACTAAGATAAAAAATATCTTTCTAAATTTCATCATTGATTCACCTCCTTTCTTAATTTATTAGAGCAAACTAAAAAAAGCCGATAGTATGGCAGTCATGACATTGTGTGAGATTGCTTCGCCTGCTTAAAAGCTCGCAATGACAATGTTTTAGATCCATTACTTTGCGTCCTGCCCTTTCGGGCAGTTTGCCTTTATCATGCTTTTACAAAATTACTATTTATTTTAAAATACTTATAATATTTATATTCCCCAAAATAGATAATTTTAGACATTGATTTGAATTGTAAAAGACACGGGGCGAATCTTTATTATAGACCCCTTATATTTTGCCCCCTATCTCTCCCTGGTGCCTGTCCCTATTTTATTTAATTTTTTTAAATCGTTTTATTAATATAATAAGCAACTGGTGCAAAATTATCAGTCAAAATTGGAATATCCGCATCAACTGTCTTTTTCCATAAATGCTGCAAATATTCATTTAGCTTTGGATCACTGTCGTTAAAAGTTTGATCTTTTTCAGATTTTAGGGCTACTAAAATTATGTTTTGAACTATATTGCTGGCACCCGAATATGCCACAGGAAATAAATAAACTTGTGGGAAAAGGCTTTTATATGTTGCGTATTCTGCTCTTAAAAATTTACCTTTTTCGCCTTCTATCGCTGAAATAATATTTAATATAACAATCCCATCATCATTCAAAATATTATATTTTTTTTGCACCGCTTCTTTTGTTGTTAATTGGTATGGCAAAGAATGAAGAGAATTAAAAGCATCTCCAAAAATTACATCATATTTTCCTTGTGTTTTGTTTAAAAATACCCTTCCGTCTTCATGATAAATAGTTAGCCTTGGACTTTCTTCTAATTTAAAGTATTTTTTTGCGAGCTCGGTCACCTTGGGATCAA
>JAHIPN010000110.1 GCA_018894595.1 bacterium | reverse complement strand
CAATATATTTACCAAAAAAATAGTCAATATACTTCTTTTTTTCTATATGTCTCAGTTCTGCTTCATTTATACAGCTTGCAAAATATTCTATAGCCAAACAAAATTCGTCTCTATAGTATCCATCAGAATCATCCACCACTTCCATATTTTCAGCAATAACTTCAGATAGTGCTTGATAGACAGTCGCAGCTTCAAGGAAATTTCCCGCATCAGTATATCGCTCAGCCAAATCACGAATATATGAAAAATTGACTTCTGTCCCACATTCAATATACCCATCGAGGTCGCTTATCTCACGGTAGGACCGATTGATCTCTTTTTTATAGCTATTGAGACTTTTCCCTTTTGAGCTTTTCCCTGAAAAGTAAATTGTAAAGTGGTTTCTCAAGGGAGGATTGTTTTCAAGTTCAGATATTAGAAAATCTTTCAATTCATCAAAAGAGAGATTATTTAAAATTTCCTTAATTTTTTTCTCTTTTTTATCTTTATCCTTTTTAATTTCTGGATAATTTTCTGATAGAGCGATAAGTGCAGCCACAATATGTTTACAATAACCTCCCCAATCGTAAGGGCAAGTGCAGGTAGCTGTAATAGTTTTTTTATTTGTAAGGATTGTTACCGCATAATCCCTCGTTCCTTCTACCGTAGCGGTGATTCTATTTCCGAATTGCTTTAAGTCGGTAACATTACCCATCTGGAAATATTCCAAGCCGCGCACAAAAGAAGTTTCGGTACATAAATTTTTTATATCTTCTAGAGTTAATATCATTTTTTTTAATCCTTTAGCTTCTTATAGGATTTTTATAATTTTTACAATATAACAACTTTTCTTTTGTGTCAAATCAAAAATATAGTATCGAGTATATAGTATCGAGTTAAGAAAGCGAAAGAAAAGATAGAAAAAGCAGCATTCTTCTTTCTATCTAACTACCTCAATAAAGTTTACACTATAGTATGTCTTCGTTATTCTTGCTACTTTGTGAGGCAATTTATTCACTTGACAAATTCTTCGTCACCAAAGTATAATATGTTAACAAAAATATTAATTAAGTGTGCTTAGTCCCATGAAATATAATGATATAAAAAAAATAAATAAATTATACTTTACTTACCAGGATGTAGCAAAAATACTATCTACATCTGAAGATTCTGCCCGGGTATTGTGTACCCGATATGTAAAACAAAAATACTTTATCAGACTAAAAAGGAACTTCTATATATTAAAGGAAAGATGGGATAATATTACTCCGAATCAAAGGCTGGGACTGGCCAATATTCTTCAGGTTCCATCTTATATCTCTTTGATGACCGCTCTTTCGTTTTATGAATACACTACTCAGGTTCAACAGAAATTTATTGAATCTATCTCCTTATACCGTACATTCACCAAAGATATTGAGGGGATTGTATTTAATTATAGTAAAATAAAAAAAGATTTATATTTTGACTTTTCTAAAAAAAACAATATATTTATTGCCTCCCCTGAAAAAGCCTTTATCGATTCCCTTTATTTAAGTTATTTAGGGAAATATAACTTAGACCTCAGCTCGCTAAATTTAGAAAAAATTGACAGAAAAAGTTGTGAAAATATATTAAAAAGATATCCCTCCAAATTTATAATATATTACGAGAGGTATATAAAATGAATGATCTGATACAGCAAGAGATTTTTGAAATGGAAGTATTGGCCTGGCTTAAGAACAAGGGATTTCTCCGCAATATGATCTTTGGCGGGGGGACAATGCTAAGGCTTTGCTGTGATTTAAAGAGATATTCGGTTGATTTGGATTTCTGGATATATCGCATTGATAAGATAGATCAATTTTTTATAAATTTAAAAGATTCTTTAAAGGCAGATTACGATTTAACTGATGTGCAAAATAAATATTATACCCTGTTGTTTGAGATTAAAAAAGCGCCATACCCCCGTAAATTAAAGATTGAGATAAGAAAAGAAACCGAAGAAAAGGATTTTCAGGAAAAAATCGCTTATTCCCCACATTCTAATCAGCAGGTATTGCTTAAATCTTTTACCTTG
>JAHIPN010000109.1 GCA_018894595.1 bacterium | reverse complement strand
ATTACGGATACACACAGGGCAATCAAGATAGAATAAGTCGCCTGCATAATATTCCCAAAAGTAAGAAATATACTGGCTAAAATAGCTGCAATTCCGCCTATTCCAGCCAGACCGAACCCAGGAATAAAAAATATTTCTGCCAAAAGCAAAAGAAGACCGATTACAAATAGGATAATTGTTTCAAATCCTGCTAAGCCAACAATTATATGTCCTCCAAAAAATAAAGAGAGAGAAATTATTCCTATTGACCCGGCAATTCCCCAGCCTAAGGTCCAAAATTCAATTATTAGTCCTAAAAAACCTATAGATAATAATAGTGGACTTACTACAGGATTGGTAACAAATCGGCTTATATTCTCTGCCCAATTTGGATAAATATATACTATTTTAGTATCTTTAAGATTTAAGAAATTTAAAACTTCTTCAATACTTGAAGCATTACCATCTACAAAATTTAATTTTATAGCCTGTTCAGCATTTAAAGTTAATATTTTATCTTTTTCTATTATACCTTTAATCTCTACGTCTTTGTCAACCATGGCGGCTGCTATATCTTCTGAACGCCCTCTACTTAAGGCAGTAGAAGCGAATTCAGCCCTTAAGGCTGATATATTTTTTTCATCTGCCGGCCTTGGTTCTGCCGCACCGATACTGGCACTTTTATCTATTAAAATATATTCTGCAGATAAAGCAATTAGGGCTCCTGCAGACCATGCTCTATTTTTAACGTAGGCTATGCTTGGTATATTCAGACTCATTACTTTATCTCTTATCTGAGTAGCAGCATCAACCCTTCCTCCGAAGGTATCAATTTCTAAAATAACCGCTTTCGCCTTGTTTGATACCGCTTCTTCTAAAGCCCGCTTTACATAGGAAGATAAACCCAAGTCAATTGTTCCTTTAATAGAGACTAAATATACTTCATCTTTTTCGATCGCGTAGGTGTTTAGAGCGATTAAACTAAAAATTATAAATAGAGTTACAATTATAAGAAATATCTTGCGCTTTTTATTTAAATTAGATTTTATTATCAAATAATTTACACTCCTAAGTTAGTCGTTAGTGAATAGTCGTTAGTCGTTAGTTTGAAATACAATATACAAGATAAACTAGTTAAATAGTTTAATCCTAATAATTTATTGACCAATTAACTAAGTAACTAATCAACAAATCGAGATATATATTAAAATTATAAAATTATAAAAACGAGGAAAGACTCAAAATACTTACCAAAGCAAGTCTGAGTCTTTCATTCTTAACATTATTCTTTTGAATTATCCAGTAAGTCCCGTACCATTTTATTAACTATTTTTCCATCTGCTTTCCCCTTTAATTGGGGCATAACTTCTTTCATGGCAGGACCAATATCTTGTAAGCCTTTAAATCCAAATTTCATAATAGTGTCTTTTACTATTTTCTCTACTTCTTCTTCGGATAATTGCTCAGGAAGATATTTTTTCACTATTTCAATCTCTTTTTTTGCTTTTTCGGCAAGTTCCGGTCTTTGACCCTGGATAAAAATATCTAAAGATTCTTCTAATTTTTTTAAATTATTGGTTACTATCCCAATTACTTCATCTTCGGTTAGTTTATCCCTCTTAGATATTTCAGCATTTTTGATTGCTGCCCGAATCAATCGTAAAGTCGATAATTTTAATTTTTCTTTTCCCTTTAATGCTTCTATCATATCATTAAAAATAGTTTCTTCTAACGATAGCTGTACCGACATTTAAAATCTACCTCTTTTTTTCAGTTTCCTCTGAGCAGCAAGCGCTTTCTTTTTCCTTCTCACGCTTGGTTTTTCATAATATTCATGACGCCGAAGATCGGATATTATTCCACTCTTCTGACATTCCTTTTTAAACCTTCTAAGGGCGTGATCCATTTCTTCATTGTCTTTAACTTTTATTTTGGCCATATTTACACCTCCCATCTCGTACATATTAGGTTAACAAAATGATAGTGTTATGGGTAAAATTGTTATAATATCATTCTGCTTATCAAATATAATTATAAACATTAAATTAAAATTATTATTTAACTGTCTAAATAAATACCTTTCATATTATATAATACAACTATAAATTTATCAAGAAATTCGTCAATTAGATTTACGCTGTCGTCAATTAGTTAATTGGTTAAAACAAAACTCCTATATTATTATATTAACTAAGCCTTATGTCAAGTCTTTTTGCTTACAACTTTTTTTAATAATATTTATTATCTATCTTTTATTTTAAAAAATTCCCTGTTATACCTCGGATACACAGGTTATTGTAAACTTTAGTGGGGTAGTCAGATAGAAAGAAGAATAATACTTTTTCTATCTTTTCCTTTTCCTTCTTAACTCGATACTATATTTAATTATTTGACAAAACCTATCTACAATACTATATTATATACAATCAATCATATTAGCCGTTAGTGAACAAAGCTATCGTAGAGCGTATCGAGTATTAGTTACCCTATTAAATTAAAAGGAGATTTTAAATAGACTATGTTACGAATAATAAGAAAAAATATGAAAATTATACTAATTGTAGTAATTGCCGCCTTTGGCATTTCAATTTTTTATGGCTTAGGTCAATACAGATCCTCCGGCGGACAGAAAAGAACATACTATATTGCCGAAGTAAATGAATCGGGCATTACCTCTGACCAACTGCAAAGCGCTTTTTTAAACGCTATCTCTCGATACGATGATAAAACTCTTTCCAGTTTAGACCAATCGGCAATTGTTTCTTTTAAAAAGAATATATTAGACCAGCTAATTAACTATGAGCTTTTTTATCAACAAGCTCAAAAAGAAAAAATTAAGATTTCCAATGATGATATTAATTTAGAAATAGACAAGATTAAAGATAATTTCTCCTCTCCTGAAGAATTCGATGAAGCCCTAAAGGCAAATAATATTACCCTCGTCCGACTCAAAGAGGATATAAAAAGACAATTAATGATAAATTCCATTTTAGAAGAAACCAGGAACCAGATAAGCATCACCAATGAGGAATTATTAGAATATTATAATGAAAACAAGGAAAGTTTCCTTGAGCCCGAGCAAGTTCACGCCCGCCATATATTAGTAGAAACTGAGGAAGAAGCAAATAATCTTCTTCTACAGCTCAAAGAAGGTCTTACCGATTTTGCAGAATTGGCTAAAGAAAAATCTATAGGACCCTCTGCCCCAAGCGGCGGAGACCTGGGATTTTTTGCCAGAGGCCAGATGGTGAAAGAATTTGAAGAAGCAGCTTTCTCTTTGGAACCGGGTGAGATTAGCGGAGTAGTGCAAACACAGTTTGGATACCATATTATTAAATGCGAAGAGAAGAAAGAGGAATATTCTCCTACCTTTGAAGAAGCTAAAGAACGAATTAGCAATACTCTTAGAAGCCAAAGAGAAAATGAGGTAATCACAGCTTTAATATCTAAATTAAAAGAAGAGGCTAATATTATTATTAATTACGATTTTGACGCGGAAATTGAATCGCTAAAATCTACTGCAGAAGAGAGCCAACCTCCCGAATCTACGGAACAGGTAACTTCAGAAGAGACAACTGAAACCGATGAAGTTAAGGACACTTCCCAGGATAATTAAAACGCACCAGGGGACGGTTCTTTGTTATTTTTTTATTTCCTGTAGGGGGCGGATTCATCCGCCCCTTGCTAATTTCTCATCGAGTTCGGGATTACCTCTGGACTGCGAGCATATTCCATTTAAACAAGACTAATTTTATAAATTTCAAATGTTCGTCTATTCGGAAAGATAAGGGTAATTTTCTGCAGGTTTCAAAAGTTAAAGCAGGAATTCCAAGCTGATGATGGGCACAATAAGCAGTGCTGCCTTTAACCGGATCCACTAAAACCTGATATTTATTACCATCCTCGATAATCCCCTGGTTCATCTCCTCAACTAGAAAGGAGCTCAGCTCTAATAAACAATCATCATTAGAATCTATAACTACAGTCTGGCCGTAATTTTTAGGATTTTTCCTGTAAAATTCTATCGATTCATGTAAATCAACCAATAGACCGATATCATATCTTTTCATCAGGTTAAATATTTCATAAGCTAATTTTTCTACAGAATTTCCCTGGGGATTTCCGGGATATACTCTATTCAAATTAATTTCCGGAGGGAAACATCTTACGTTTTCTTCGCAGGCTAAAATATTTGCTTTCGGCATAATTATCAAAGTTCCTCTTTTAATGTTTAGATTATCTTTTAAATATTCAGCAGCTTTGATACCGGCTTTTTCATTTCCATGTGTTCCGGCTACAATCATTATCGTAGGTTCTTTATAATCAGTCTTAATTATAAAGACAGGAGTTTCATAATCTGTTTCGGCACAGATATATTCCACAGAAGTTGTTTGCAGTAAAGCAGTTTGGGGGAAGCAAAAAAGTAATAATATTATTACAATGAATGTTAATTTAAAAAAATGTGTCGGGGGATGGTTCTTTGTCATGTTTTTTATTTCCTGTGGGGCGGATTCATCCGCCCCGTTTCATTTTAGTAATTTTTGTTTACCTGGGCACGATGCATCGTGCCCCTACTCTTTATCATTTTCTTAACCAGGTAACCAACTAACAATTATATCCCTTACCCGCTTTATATTCTTTACCATATACCATATACGATATACTATATACTATTTTTCTCTAATAATCATCGGCACACTCTTGTATGTATCTTCCGCTAAAAACTCTATCTTCTCTTCCCCGTCTTTTCTGACAATTCGGTAAGTTTTTATCTGATAGCCCGGCACCCCTTCTTGGACAACTATTTTCTGGCCAGCTTCTAACTTAGAATCTTTCTCTCTAATTATCTGATAGTTAATTACCTTTTTATCTTTGCTGATAATTTCCACTTCTGCTTTATCCTCGTTCCCGCCAAAGATATTCACCTGTAATATATCTTTAAAAACTTTCGAAAAAATTACTATCGTATGATCCGAATTGTTTTTAAATCTTAGATCCTTAAATCCGTAAAATATAGCCGCATCCTGCCCCAGAGGAACGTATTTGGTTACCTCTCCGTATACTGTATGATTATACCTTTCTACAATTGGTAGATTAGCCAAAAGAGCTGCATTATATAAAGTGCTCGATACCTGACAGATGCCGCCTCCATAACCATTTGCAAATACACCATTAGCAATGATAGTGCTTTCCTTATACCCGTCTGCTTTTTCAGCAGGGCCTACATATTTATTAAAAGAAAATATTTCTTGTGGTTTTACTAATATGCCGTTTATCACTTCAGAGGCTAATT
>JAHIPN010000108.1 GCA_018894595.1 bacterium | reverse complement strand
CTTTCATTTTTTGGTATATATTATATATCTTAGGTTTTCCTGGTGTAGTTATTTTTAAAATTCTAATTAAATATATCCCTACTTCTATAAGAATATGGAACATAGTTTATGAAAAATTAAAAAATCTTAAAGAACTTCGTATTCAATTATATATTTTATTATTGGATTTTTTATGCTTTTGTCTAATAATCAAATTTTATTCTATATGGATAATTTATGTAACTATGTTTCTATTGTTTTTTCTTTTGATGGCACATTTATATTTTTTATTCTCCTTAACAATGTACCCTTTGGCTATGGCTAATAAATTTTACCTTTTTATTTTTAATGAAGCATGGAACTATATCAAAAAAACGTTTTTTACTAAAAAGGGGGGAAATAAAGATATTGGGAAAGAAAAGGACACTTTAAGAACACAGATAAAAATGTTTGGGAAAATATATAATGTTTTGTTTAGCAAAGCAGAAAAGATTTATAATAAACAAGCAATACTAGTATTATTTACCATTTTATTTTTTATTTCATTATCTTTTACAATTATAGTTTTTTCATTTGAATATTATGCTTTAATAAAAGTGAATAGTAATAATTTTATTATATTTGGAGACAATAATTTTTTTAACTGTCTGTTTTATAGCATTTCTAATCTTTCAACTATTAATTCAGAAATTATTTTCCCTCAATCTAACCTAGCCAACCTGATTGTTATAGCTCAAACATTCATTGGAATATTTATCTTTTACATTTTTATCGTGTCATTTACAGCTCTTTCTCCTGAAGTATTTAAGGAAGCTTCTAAAATTAAAGGAAAGATATCTGATAAGTATAATGGAATAAAAGAATTTTTAGATAGTTTATCCACTGAAGAATTAAATGTAAGTTTAGAAGAATTAATTAAGGAAAAAATGATAGATCTAAAAAATGACAAGGATAAGTAAAGACAAAACGTGATAAAAAATATTTTGATAAAATCATTATGTTTGTAAAGTTTGAGTACCCAGTTAAAATATTTTTTTATTGTAAGCTTGGCAAGTAAAAGGGGTCAGCCTGTTGAGATATGGCCCCAATACAATATTGAGATTGGCATAGTATAATTAAAAAAGTCAGTACACAAGACTATAAAAAATGAATTCATATATTAATTGTTGGGCATAAAAAAGGAGAGAATCGTTGTCACAAGAAAAAGCTGAAAAAAATAAAACTGATTTATTAGTATCAACAGCAAAATCAATTGTCGGTGTAGTTCCTTTTGCGGGACCTTTGTTGTCTGAATTGGTAGGGACTCTAATCCCAAATCAAAGAATTGATAGACTTTCAAAATATGTAAATGAATTAGACAAGAAGCTCTCAAGATTTGAAGTATCTTATCTTAAGCAAGAAATACAGAATGAAGAATGCAGCGACTTATTCGAGGAGGGATTTAGACAAGCAGCAAGAGCATTAACCGACGATAGGAAACGGTATATAGCATCTGTAATCCAAAACAGCTTAGGCGAAGATCATATCTCTTATGCAGAATCAAAACACTTAATGCAAATTTTACAAGAATTAAATGATATTGAAATTATATGGTTACGCTTCTATCTACATCCAACCATTGGCGGAGATAAAGAATTTAGAGAGAAGCATAAAGATATATTGGAAACAGTTCACGCACATATCGGAGCTAGCCAAGATGTGCTAGATAAAGATGCTCTTCAGAGAAGTTATAAGGAACATTTAGAACGGTTGGGGCTGATTCAAGCACATTACAATCTTAATAGAGAGACGGGATTGCCTGAGTTTGATCGATTTAGCGGAAAACAAAAGGCATCATATTATGATACTTCATCTCTGGGTAGACTGTTGTTAAAGTATATTGGATTAATTGACGAAAATGGCTAACAAGGCGTTCCACCGGACGGCAATTTTGCTGTGCTCCCTTGCCGCTGGTGAGCTTAGTCTTTAGACAGGTAAAATAAAAAATGACAGGGGTACTTCAGATATACTCGAAATGTCATACGCAATCCCGTGTTTAGGAACCTGGATGAGATTCTATAAGGAGATTAGAACAGGATGAAAACAAAAGATGAAATGCTTGAGAAAGCTAAAAATGCAAAAAGAGAATCCAAATATGTTGAATTCAAGGAGAAAATCGATTCTGATTCATCCCAGGATTGGTGCGAAATTATCAAAGATATAGTTGCAATGGCTAATTCCGGCGGAGGAATGATATTAGTCGGTGTTAGAAATAATGGCACCCCGTCGGAATTTGATGTTATGTCAGTACTGAGTCTTGACTCTGCAAAACTTACGGACAAAATAGCAAAATACACTGGAGAACAATTCTCTGAATTTGAAATTGAGGAAATTGATAAGAATGGGCACAAGGTTGCAGTATTGCAGATTTATAGTGTCTCTATTCCTATGATTTTCATTCAGCCTGGCACCTATGATGTTGGAGGCGGGAGACAAAAGACAGCATTTGGAAGAGGTACCATATACTTTCGTCATGGCGCAAAAAGTGAACCTGGAAATTCTAATGATCTGAGAAAGGTTGTTGAAAGAGAATTGGAAGGTATTCGTAAATCGTGGCTTAGTAACATTAGAAAGGTTGTCAAAGCTCCTATTGGATACCGTGTTCAAATGCTATCGCCCCAAGTAGTCGAATCTACTCTACCTACTGCAACCTCCATTAGAATAGTAGATGATCCCAATGCGCCAGCTTATCAAAAAATAGATCCAGACCGTACTCATCCGTATAGGCAAAAAGAAGTGATAGGATTGGTAAACAAAAAATTAGGTGGCAGAAAAATAATTAATGCTTATGATGTTCTTTGCGTTCGTAGAGTTTACAAAATAGATAAAACAAAGCCTCAGTATTATTATAAATCAAAATTCGCAACACCTCAATACAGCGATGCCTGTGTGAGCTGGTTGGTTAATTGTTATGAGGAAGATAATTTATTTTTCGATAAAGCAAGGGAGAAATATAGTATTTTGGCAAAATGATGCATGAATATGAAATGAGGAACAGCGCATAATACAACATGTACTGCTCATTTCGTTCGCCCAAATTTCGGCTGTGTATAAATAGGGGGTCTTGCAATATAACAAAGTTGGTAAATGTAACTCTTTCCTGAATAAATAGTGACACATCCCACTTTCTTAGATAATTAATATTTTACTTTTAAATTAGATAAATAGGGAAGGTTTACCAGGT
>JAHIPN010000107.1 GCA_018894595.1 bacterium | reverse complement strand
AATTGAAGTTTTATTTACACCAGGTCATACAAAAGGTAGTGTATGTTTTCAAATAGAGGATGTTATTTTTACAGGAGATACGCTTTTAAAAGGAGAAATTGGAAGGATTGATGTAACTGAAGGAGATAGACACATAATGAAAAAATCACTGAAAATAATTTCCAAATTATCACCAAGAATTATCATTTATCCCGGACATGGAGAATCTACAATGTTATCAAATGAATTGAAATATAATAACAAATTTATTGAGGCAATGGAATGGGAATAATTATAAAATCAATAGAATATTATCTGCCTGATAGTATAATAACAAATGAGGATCTTCAAAAAGAAAATCCACAATGGAATATGAATAATGTTATCAGAAAATCTGGTGTTATCCAAAGACATATAGCCAAAGATGAAGAAACAGCTCTTGATCTTTCTCAAAAAGCATGCGATAAACTTTTTAATAAAAAGGGAAATGATAAAGGGGATATTGATGGGATAATATATTGCACTCAAAGCCCAGATTATATAATGCCGGCTAATTCTTTCTTATTACATAAGTATCTGGATTTACCTAATAATGTTTTCGCGTATGATTTCAATCATGCCTGTACCGGGTATATTTATAGTCTGTCGATGGCTTATGCATTTATTAAATCTGGTATTGCCAAACAAATACTTTTAGTAAATTCTGAAACCTATTCAAAATATATAAATAGTCGTGATCGTTCTACTCGAGTTTTATTCGGAGATGGAGCTGCCGTTTCAATAGTAAAAAAAACAGCTGGCAATGGAGGAATAATCGATTTAGAACTTGCATCATCTGGAAAGAACTATGATTTATTTTACATTCCAGCGGGTGGAATGAAAATGCCAAAATCCAGCGAGACGTCGAAAGAATATGAAGACGATAGGGGCAATATTAGGGCTAAAGAAAACATATATATGGATGGGATGAGAGTATGGGCATTTATAAATTCTTCAGTGCCTAAACAAATTAACAAATTATTAGAACGAAACAATATTGATAAATCAGATATTGATATATTCATTTTTCATCAGGCAAGCCAGATGACAATAGATACTCTTATTAGAATCTTAAAATTAGACAGGGAGAAGGTTTTCATTAATATCCATAATATCGGCAATACTGTATCTGCATCAATGCCTATTGCAATTAAAGATGCAATATCTCAAGGCAAGATTAAAAGAGGTCAAAAAGTATTATTATCAGGATTTGGTGTTGGGATGTCTTATGGCACAATTTTGATGGAATTTTAATTCAGGAGAGTAACATGTTTATTGATTTTATAATACAGAAGTTTAAAAATAATCTTAAGAAAGAAGCAATCATTTGTGATAATAAGATTTATAGTTATAAGTATTTATTAAATAGATATTATTTTTGGAAAGATTTTTTAAATAAGAGGATAGAGAAAGGTAAAATAGTTGCAGTGCAAGCAGATTATAATCCTGACTCCGTAACTCTTATGTTGGCATTAATTGAAAATGCTAATATTTTTGTTCCTTTTAGTCATTCAAATAAAGATATAAAAAAGAAGTTAGAAATTGCTGAAGCAGAATACTTTATTAAATTTAAAAATTTTGACTATAATTTAATAGAAACTAATAATAAAGTATCACACAACTTAATTAAAAAACTCAAACAAAGAAATCACCCTGGAATTATAGTATTTTCATCTGGATCAACCGGTGAACCAAAAGCTGCAATTCATGATTTTACTAATTTATTAAATAAATTCAAAGTAGAAAGAAAAACTTTAAGAACGATTATTTTCTTACTTTTCGATCATTGGGGAGGGATTAATACTCTTTTATACATATTTTCTAATGCAGGTTTAATTGGTGTTCCCGTTGAAAGATCACCTGATAAAGTTTGTGAATTTATTGAAAAATATAAAATAGAATTACTACCTACTACACCAACTTTTATTAATTTAATTTTGATGAGCCGTGCATATAATGAATATAACTTATCTTCTCTTAAAATTGTTAGCTATGGAACTGAAGCTATGCCAGGATCTACTTTAAAATTTTTTCACAATCTTTTTCCTAAAATTGAGTTAAAACAAACATATGGACTAACTGAATTAGGTGTAATGAGAACAAAATCTAAAAGTTCTGACTCTTTGTGGTTAAAAGTGGGAGGCGAAGATTATAAGACAAAAGTAATTGATAATACATTATTTATCAAAGCAAAGAGCTCAATTTTAGGTTATCTTAATGCAGAATCTCCCTTCGATAAAGACGGATGGTATAATACTGGAGATAAGATTGAGCAGGATGGAGATTGGATAAGATTTTTAGGAAGAGAATCTGAAATCATAAATGTAGGTGGACAAAAAGTATATCCCACAGAAGTAGAGAGTGTATTATTGGAGATTAACGGTGTAAAAGATGCGATAGTATATGGTGAAAAAAATCCACTTATGGGAGAAATAGTAGTAGCAAATGTTAAAGTTGATGAGTTAGATAATAATAAAAAATTTATTTCTTTGATAAAAAAATATTGCAGAGAGAAGTTGGATAAATATAAAATACCTGTAAAAATAAATTTTACGCAAAAAGATTTAATTAGCGAAAGATTTAAAAGGAGTAGATAATTATAAAACTTTTAAAATAAATAGCTTATTGGTAGAAAATTCATGATCAATCTATATAGATATTATGTTGATATTAAAAGAGATATAAAATAGAAGGGAGAAAAGTAATAAACTTTCAAAAGAGGAAAAAATAAAAAGAATAGAAATTTATCATTATAGGGGAATAATTGTAAAATATGAAAATATTTATTTAATAATTGTAAAATATTGAAATTTTAATAAAAAAAATAGAAGGTTTAAATAAAATATATGATCAATTTAATTTATAATAAAATTATATCTATTTCTCCATATTTTGAAGTTATATTAAGGAAAATATATTGGCGATCATCCTTATTAATAAAATATAAGAAAAAGTTGCAAAATGAAAAAAGAAAAAAATCAAAATTTAAAAATGAAGTTTCATTTTCAGAAGTTATAAATAAAATGAAAGAAAAAGGAATTACAAAAGGAGATTTAATTATTGTTCATTCGAGTATGGTTGGATTAAAACCATATGGAGTAAAACCTGAAGAAGTAATCAATTCTTTACTGGATTTGATAGGCAGCGAAGGAACATTAGCTATGCCTACTTATCCATATTTTAGAGAAAATCCTATAGGTAAAGATTACATCAACAAGGACCTTTCAAATTTAGTATTGGATTATTATCCAGATAAAACTCTTGCATGGACAGGAATGATACCTAATATTTTTCTTACCTATCCAAAAGTTATTAGAAGTAGACATCCTCTAAATACTTTAGCTGCATTAGGACCTTTATCAGAAGGAATGATGCAAAATAATATATCAGGATATAATCCTTTACCTAACGGGAATAATTCCTCTTGGAAATTTTGTGCAGATCATAATGCTAAAATAATTAGTCTTGGTATAGATTTAACTCATAGTCTTACTATGGTGCATACTGCAGAAGATACTGAATCAGAAAAATGGAATAGATATGATTGGTATAGAGAAAGAAAATTCCGAATTATCGATAATAGCAAATCAACAAGGATAGTAGTTAGAGAGAGAAGACATAGCACAACTGTTAATTTTGCTGAAAGAAAATTAGCAAGAGATTTGTTAAATGAGGGGATACTTACGAAAGACAATATTGGCGGGGTAAAATTAGAAATGATTTTGGAAAGTAAAAGGTTAATAGAGTTTTTAAAAAGTAAAAATAAAAATGGTTATCCTTATTTTATGTTAAAAAAAAGAAAATCTTATAAAAATGATTAAACAAATAAGTAAAATTAAACCCTTATGTTTTATAAATAATTCAATTATAGTAGCAAAGAATAATATTATATATAAAACTGATACAAATTTTTTAAATTTTGATAGAATAGGAAAATTAGATAATAATATAAAATATAGGGTAATTTATTTTAATCGTTTATTAACTAGAATAACCAGATGTAATCCCCGTTGTGCCGTTCCTATTAACAGGGAAACTATATATTTATCTGCAAATGGAAAACTTTATGAGATAAATACAAAAAAAGGAAGAATAATTCTTAGTGATAAATATAGAAAAAATATGAGAAACCCACTATCACTAACTCATATAAAAAACATAGAAGGATTTGATGAGTTAGTATGCTATGGTGAATATTTTGGAAATAATGATAAGGATAAAGTGAATATTGTAGGAAAAATAATAGGCAATAATAACTGGAAAATTTTATATACTTTTCCATCGAGAACTATAGAACACATACATTCGATAATCCCCGACAATACAAGAAATGTAGTTTGGATATTTACAGGAGATTTTGAAAATTCTGTAGGTATATATATGGCAAAAAATAACTTTAAAAATGTGCACTCGGTATTTAGAGGGAATCAAAAGTATAGGGCTTGTGTTGGTTTTCCAATAAAAGAAGGGTTATTATATGCTACAGATAGCCAATTCGAAAAAAATTATATTAGAATTTTAAAGTATAATAAAGAGTTTGAAAAATGGAATTCAGAAAATATTCATTCATTAGATGGCCCCTGTATATATGGATGTAAAGTTGGAAGTGATTATATATTTTCTACTTCAGTTGAACCAGGGAGTGGAAGGAGCAATAAAATACTAAATTTATTAGATAGAAAGCCTGGGCCTGGGATAATGAAAAATTACAGCCAAATAGTTATAGGAAATTTAAAAAAAGGATTTAAAACATTATTAAAAGGAGAAAAAGACCAATGGCCAATGGGTTTATGCCAGTTTGGAGTTTTTACTTTTCCAACTGGGAATAATCCAACTAACAAATTGTATGCATATGGGATTGCTTTAAAAAATTATGATGGAAAAACAAGTATTATAGAAATAGAATAATATAACTTTTAGCTGTGAAAAAATAATACTAATTATAATACATCCTGGAAAGATTTTTTCAAACTGATTGATAAATTAATAGTATGATAGAAGAGGTGATCTAATGTTTAAAGACAAAACTTTACTCGTAACTGGTGGAACTGGCTCTTTTGGTAATGCAGTTTTAGAGAGGTTTTTAAATACAGAAATAAAAGAAATACGTATTTTTAGTAGAGATGAAAAAAAACAAGAAGATATGAGATTAAGACTAAAGAGTGACAAAGTTAAGTTTTATATTGGTGATGTTAGAGAGTATGAAAGTATAGATTCCGCCTTAAAGGGGGTAGATTTTGTCTTTCACGCTGCAGCACTTAAACAAGTTCCTTCTTGTGAATTTTACCCTATGCAAGCAGTAAAGACTAATATTTTAGGGACGGAAAATGTATTAAATGCAGCTCTAAATAATAAAGTAAAAAAAGTTATTATTTTAAGTACCGATAAAGCGGTTTATCCTATTAATGCGATGGGGGCTTCTAAAGCCTTGATGGAAAAATTAATGGTCGCTAAATCAAGAACTGTTGATAAACATATAACAATTTTATGTGGCACGCGTTACGGGAATGTCATAGCCTCTCGCGGCTCAGTAATCCCTTTATTTATAAATCAGATAAAGAGTGGTCAGCCATTAACCGTAACTGATTCTAATATGACCCGATTTATGATGTCGCTTGATAGTGCAGTTGACTTGGTGTTATATGCTTTTAAGCATGCTCAGCAGGGAGATATGTTTGTTAAAAAAGCTCCAGCGTGTACTATAGGGGATTTAGCCTTTGCTATAAAGGAATTATTTAAGGCAAAAAATGAGATTAAAATTATTGGAACCCGTCACGGAGAAAAATTATTTGAGACTTTACTAACTCGAGAAGAAATGGTTAAGGCTGAAGACTGTGGAGATTATTTTAGAATTTCAGCCGATATGAGAGATTTAAATTATAATAAGTATTTTATTGAAGGTGAAACAGAAGTATCGGTAAAAGAAGATTATAATTCACACAATACTAAAAGATTAAAGGTTAAAGAGATAAAAGAAATATTATTAAAAATAGAGTATATTCAAAATGAACTTAAAAAATAGTGTAATTTAAATTATTTAGTAAGTATAAGTAAAGATGGAGATAAATTTGTAATGAGAACTATTTTAGTAACTGGTAGTGCAGGATTTATCGGGAAAAATTTAATTGTCCGATTACAGGAATTAGATAATGTTACAATAAAATCTTTTGACAAAGAAGATAATATAGAAACTTTAAAAAAATATCTTCAGGAATCAGATATTATTTTTCATTTTGCAGGAGTTAATCGTCCTAAAAATGTAGAAGAATTTGAAAAAGTAAATGCAGGTTTAACCACAACTTTAATAAAATTACTTGAAGAAGTAGATAATAAAATCCCTATTGTAATAACTTCTTCTATTCAAGCGGAATTAGATAATCCCTATGGCCAGAGCAAGAAAATAGCTGAAGATGAGCTCGTTAAATATGCAGAAAGAAATAGTGTTCCTATTTATATTTATAGGTTGCCTAATGTTTTTGGAAAGTGGAGCAGGCCTAATTATAATTCAGTAGTTTCAACTTTTTGCTATAATATAAGCCATAATTTGGAAATTACTATCTCTGACCCTGAGAAAGAATTAGAATTAATTTATATTGATGATGTGATTAATGAATTTGTTTCTTTATTGAATAGAGAAGTTGGTGATTTTAGTAAACATTATTATGATATCAAAAGGACTTTTAAGGTTACTTTAGGGGAATTGGCTGAAAAAATATTTGAAATAAGAGATATAAGAAAAACTTTAATTGTGCCGAATTTTTCTGATATTTTTATGAAATGGTTACATGCCACTTATCTATCTTATTTAGATAAAGACGATCTTTCATATAAAATGGATTCAAAAGAAGATAATAGAGGAAGTTTTGTAGAATTAATGAAGTCAAAAACTTTTGGTCAAGTTTCTGTATCCAGATCAAGGAAGGGAATTATAAGGGGGAATCATTATCATAATACTAAGAACGAAAAGTTTTGCGTTATACAAGGTAAAGCAGTAATAAAGTTAAGAAGTATTCTAAATGATATAATTATCTCTTATTATGTTTCTGATAAAAAAATAGAAGTAATAGATATTCCCCCAGGATATATTCATTCTATAGAAAATTTAACTGATGGTAATGGTGAAATGATTCTGTTAATTTGGGCTAATGAAATATTTAATCCTAAAAATCCTGATACTTACTATTGTGAGGTGTAATTAATATGGATAAAATGAAAATAATAACTGTGGTAGGCACAAGACCAGAAATTATTAGGTTATCAGTAGTTATAAAGGCATGTGATAAACATTTTAAGCATATTTTAGTGCATACTGGGCAAAATTGGGATTATACCTTAAATGAAATATTTTTTAAAGAATTGGAAATAAGAAAACCTGATTATTATTTAGATACAGTGGGGGAAAATTTGGGTGAAACTATCGGGAATATCATATCTAAATCATATAATCTATTTAGGGAGATTAATCCTGAATCTTTATTAATTTTAGGTGATACCAATAGTGCTTTAAGTGCAATATCGGCAAAAAGGTTAAAAATTCCCATTTTTCATATGGAAGCAGGAAATAGATGTTTTGACCAAAATGTACCTGAGGAATTAAATAGAAGGATAGTAGATCATATCAGTGATATTAATCTTCCCTATACTGAACATAGCAGGCGGTATTTGCTAAGTGAAGGAATTAGAAAAGAGTATATTTTTGTTACTGGGTCCCCCATGCCGGAAGTATTAAATAATTATATGGACCGAATCGATGGAAGTAAAATATTGACTACGCTCAAATTGGAGAAAGGTAAATATATTT
>JAHIPN010000106.1 GCA_018894595.1 bacterium | reverse complement strand
GAAATCAACATTATATTTTCTCAGAGCATCCAAACCCGCCATTACAGAAGAAAATGTTCCCGCTCCGGAACGATCTTTTCTGAACCTGTTATGAAGCTTCTCCGGTCCGTCAACACTAATTCCAATAAGAAAATTGTTATCTTTAAAAAACTTTGCCCAGTCATTATTTAACAGAATACCGTTTGTTTGGAAAGCATTACTAATTTTCATTCCTTTTCTTCTATATTTATTTTGAAAATCGATTGCTTTTTTATAGAAACCGATTCCCATAAGTGTTGGTTCTCCGCCCTGCCATGTAAAATTAACCTCTGTTGTGCTGCATGGCTGACCGTCTATATACTGTTTTACAAAGGTTTCAAGGGTATCTTTTGACATCCGGAAGTCCGTCTTTTTTTTATATGGAAAAAGTTTTTCTTTTCCAAGATAAAAACAGTATTCACAAGCAATATTGCAAACAGGACCAATAGGTTTTATTAAAACATGAAAAGGGTAATTTGATTTTTTCATATTATTTAGTATAAGCCATCCTTATTAAAATTACAAAACTAAACAGCATTATTTATTTTCTTCTTCTTTCTTAGCGCGATACTTGATACGCAATAGACGATACGTATTATGACTGTTTTATATGCACATTACTTGTGGTATACTGTTTCAAGTAAGATTAGAGACAAGAAACACCAATATTACATAAGGTTATAAATAATGGAACCAAAAGCCGTAATACTCGTTATAATATCTGCTTTTCTTCATTCCCTTTGGAATTTAATGTCTAAAAAAAGTAGAAATAAAATTGTATTTAATTGGCTAATGATATCTACCGGAACAATTTTATATTTACCGCCTTTTTTGTATTACATCTTTACCAATAAAGTCCAGATTCAATCTGCAGGATGGCAATTGATAATTTTAAGCTCAGTATTTCATACGTTCTATTTTTATTTTTTAGGAAAATCATATAGTTACGGTGATTTATCAATAACTTACCCCATAGCCAGATCTTCACCTCTTTTTGTCCCCTTTTTAGCCTATATATTTCTTAATGAAAAACTATCATTGATAGGTATTTTGGGAATAGCAGTGATACTAATCGGAATTTACTTGTTGAATTTTAGCTCTTTCAACTTAAAACTATCTGAAAATGCAAAGAAAGCCGTAATGTATGCTTTGTTAACTGCAATATTTTCAGCTTTTTATTCGATCAATGATAAACTTGCTGTTTCACATGTTTATCCTTTTTGCTTTATTTATTTGTACTTTACCTTAACAAGCTTTTTATATTTACCCATAATTATTAGGAAAAATTATTTTCGTGAAATAAAAATCGAATGGAAGGTGAATAATAAACCGATTTTAATATCCGGATGTTTGATTATTCTTTCTTATTTATTGATTTTATTTGCTTTTACCATCGATAAGGTCAGCTATATAGTTTCCTTAAGGCAGTTAAGTATTGTGTTTGGAGTTATGTTTGGAATTTTTTTGTTAAAAGAGGAGCACGGAAAGAGAAGAATAATTGCTTCTTTAATAATGTTCATCGGCTTCTTTTTAGTGGTCATAGCCTAGTAAGAGAGGACGGTTCTCTGTGTTAATAATAATTTTTAATTTTAAACCAAATTAATACAGAGAACCGTCCCCTGTATTATTTATTTTACTGAAGCTATAAAAATATCTCCAATGACCAGGAGATCTTCTTTTTTTGGCTTTTTTCCCTGGGATACATTTTCAAAGATAGCTCTTCCCAGGGCAGCAATCATAGAATATAAAAATAGATCTCCGCTTACTCTTTTACCTGAACATAAAATAACTTCCCCGAACAGGTCGCCTGCGTCCTTCTGTTTTTTTCTTAATTTTTCGAAGAGTTCATTTATCTTCCTTTTGCTGTCTTCCTTTTGCATAAAATCATAGCCAATTCTTTGCATAATAATAAAAGTTTTAGAATTTTCTTCCAAAAGATTTATATAAAAATCTACTATCATTTTTATCCGTTGTTTAACATTATTTGTGGTAGAAATTATTTCGCTAATCTTTTCAAAAATCTTTTTTACACTTACTTCCAGAAGTTGTGAAGCTAAGTCTATCTTAGAAGGGAAATAATAATAAATAGTGGGTTTTTTTATTCCAGAAAGCTGAGCGATGTCATCCATTGTGGCTTCGTAAAAACTTTTTTTAAAAAAGATATCTCGGGCTGCCTCTAAAATTTGTTCTTTTTTATCAATATTTTCCATATCCATTAGAAAGACCACTCTCCCGTCAGGTATAGACCCTCTGCACTTTTCATCTGTCCAAATTTTGACTCTTCATCTCCTATCATAAAAAGATAAGAGAGATTTAGCGAGAAATCATCAGTGAAATTATAACTTGCACCGATAGAATTTACCATACTTTTATCATGAAGACTTATTCCTGCCATATAATTAGGGGTAAATTTACTATCTTTTAACTCCTGTCTGGCGTTTAAGAAAATATAAGGAGAACATTCAGTCCCTTCTTCAAAGGCAAAACCCCATATATACCCGACATTTAGATAAAGGTCAAATGAAGTGGTAAAGTCAGCGCCTATGGCTGCTTTTAAGTAAGGATCTTTTAATGCATATTCACCCTGCACTTCCCAGGTTTGGGGGATGATGCAGGCCAGGTCACCTCTAAGGGTAGCCCCCTCAATCCCCGGAAAATCTCCCTGGAATTCAAGTCCAAAAATATCTCTTTTAGGATATCCCAATTCTAAATCCAAAGACATTCCTGAAGGTCCGGGAACAGGCTGTATAGTTTCAGGATAAGCATTTAAATAATAACCATTATAGTAACTTATGGCGGCATCAAAAGAGCTAAAACTTCTTCCCAACTTTACTCCCCATACTGCTTTTTCTGGAATATTGTGAGTTATATTAATAGAGGTTATTTCTATCCCCTGAGCTTGAAATTGAGGAGAAAACATGGAGAGATATAGCTGTTTCTCATATTCCTCAGGCATATAAGTAGGGGCAAAATTGGGAAAGCATACCGCTTGCAGATAAGTTATATCATTAAAATAGTAAGTTGCATCAATCCCCCGAACTGAAATTTTTCTGGAGATATCAGTTAAAGAAATTCCGGGGGGAGTAGGATTGAAATTATCCAATGGACTAAACATATCCGATGAGCCCCAATTTACAATTAACATGCCTGTCCTCATATCAAGCTGAGGGACAAGATCATAAGCACCAATATAAATCTCTTTTGGTATTATCATAAAAGGGTCAGCAAAAGGTTTGTCGGTATATCTAATGACCAAATCTCCTTCTGCAAAAACTTCATCAGTAAGATTATGTATATAGTTGAGACCTAAATCCAGAGTATTGTTTAGATTATTCTCATTAAAACTGTATCCTCCTGAATAGGTTAAACTCCCAGAAAAATCTCCGGCATAAGCAGAAGCCGAAAATAACAAAATAATAAATACTACCAAAAAAATATTTTCTTTCATAATTATACTTTTCTCCTCCATTCTTTTCAGTATCGCGTATCGAGTATCGAGTCAAAATTCAAAACAATTTCCACAAAACTGTCATTGCGAGCTCCGATTTATCGGAGCGTGGCAATCCCGTGATTAATGAGATTACTTCCCCTACGACTTTTTCAATAATGACTAATTTATTTTGAATTTATTCCCTGTATTTTTCTTTCTCTTTCTTTTCTTTACTCGATACTATATACTCAATACTCGATACTGTTTTTAAAGTGTCGGCTTCTTCAATGTCCTGATACTAAAGAAATCGGATGACAATTCTATATCATATTCTATTTCTTTTATCACAATGTTGGTTTTATGATTTTCAGCTATATCAGTAAATACTATCTCCATTGGAGTGATTTTTCCATTTTCATCAATCTGTATCTTATTAATGGCTAAAGTTTTAGTTAGACCATCATCCGTTTCATAAAATTCTACTTTTTTAGTGTAAAACTTTTCCTTATCCACCATGAGTATGATTTTCTTATAAGATATATCTTCTCCGCTTGGTATAACTTCTATGATATATACGCTCTCTGTCTCTTCCAGCAATTTTTTTTCATAACCCTTATCCTCATAATCCATACTCATATCTTCGTAAGAAAGGCCTGTTCCCATAAATTCATCACCTTTTGAAGACCCGGCGATTCTCCTTGCTTTATTATAAGCAGGCATATATAAATATATTTTTTCTCCATCATCAATGTTTAGGAGAGTTACTCCTTTTACTGAGTTGGGAGAAAGAAATCTCATAAGGGTGCTGCTCTTCCCATCTTCTCCTTCTTGTGAGAACATTATCATCTCTCTTACTTCCTCATTTCCTTCCTCATCTATTAAAATCATTTCGGAAATAGTTTTTTGAGTAGTAAAATCAGGTGCTGTCTCTTCCATTTTATCCATAATTTCATCTACAGTTATAGCAGATGCTATATTTATAGAAAATAAAAAAACAAGTATCATTAAAACATAAACCCCAAGCCTCAATTTCATTTCTTCTTTACCTCCTCTTTAAACTTAATATCATTTAATAAGATGGGGAGCAGGGTTAAAGTATAGACTACGCTTAGAAGCATTACGCTCCCAATAAGTTTACCAAATATGGCCATCATTCCAAAATCTGAAAAACCAAGTACAAAGACTCCTGCAGCAACTGCGATAGAATTAAAGACAATGGCTCGGCCGGTTCCAGTCAAGGTGATTTTCATAGCCTCAATTTTTGATCTTTTTTTCAATTCATTTTTATATCGAGAAATATAGTGGATGGTATAATCAATTCCTGCTCCTATAGCAATACTGGCAACCATTATGGTACCTATATTTAAATCGATATTCAGAAGACCCATTACACCAAAAGCTGTGATAATAGTTAGAGTAATAGGTATCATAGCAAATAGTCCTAAAACGAGAGAGCCGAATTGAAGCATAAGCATAATAAATACTGCAAAAAAGGCGGCAATTATACTCTTTATCTGTCCCCTAAATAGACTGCTGTTTATCTTATCGCTAATTACCGGAATCCCGGTAAGTTGGAAAGAGACCTCCATATCTCCATTATCATCCGGAATGTAAACCACTTCATCCATTAAATACCATAAGATATCTTTTTCCTCATCCTTTAGATTCACTCCTATAAGTTTCTCTGTCTCAATCTGTGCAAATCTTACTTTTTCTCTATCCTGGACAATTTCCTTAGAATCTTCCAATATCTCTTGAAGATAAAGGGCATCATCTTCCGCCAGTTCTATCTTTTCCATTAATTCTTTTAATAAATCATCTTGAGATTTTCTCTCTCTTATATAGTCTGTAAGTATAGGAATTAAATCTGAGCCATCTATTCCTAAATCTTCTATCTCTAATGAAGATACTGTCAATACTTCATTTATAAACTCTTCAGTATTCTTTTCAAACTCAGAGCCCGGTGTGCCGGCAATCTTTATAAGATCCTCTCTTAATTTTTCTTTATTCTCTATCTTAATGTTTTTTGCATCAAGAGAAGATATAATCTCATCAACCAGGTAACCATAATATTCTGCTTTTGCTTCTTCATTTACTTTGGAAAGTTCAATTTTATTAACCTTTTTAGGAATATTTTCTATAAATCTTTCCATTTGATTTATTGCTTGTTCAAGAGCAGCAGAGGTCATTTCCTTAGTTCTAATCTGCAACAAGGTATCTTTATCATTATCACCAATCATAGATGTAATATATTCATTATCTCCTGCAAAAAACCATAAATTATCAATTTTCTCTTCTTGAGCCGGAATTATATTTTTATTCTCCATGGCATTATTAAGCTGAATTAAAAAGTCGGTAATTGATGATGATTCACCGAGGGCGGGAAACTGTTTTGCATAATCGCCTATCTTTTTTATCTGTCTTAATACGTAAGGATTTTTTACATTGTTTGATTCGGTATAGACATAAAGGAAATCTGTACCACCAAATTTTTCATTGAAATAATTCATAGTTTTTACTATTTTATTATCTTTGCCTAATCTTGACTCAATTGACGATTCGGTCTTGACTCTTGTGCCAAAAGCCACAGAAATTACCACTATTATTAATACAGCAATTAAAATTACTTTCTTTTCTTTTAATATTGATTTGCCGGTTAATCTTAAAAGTTTAGTTATTACATCATTGGCTTCATGTGAAAATTTCTCATGGATTTTAGCTGGCGGAAAAATAGTAAAAAATGACCCTAATAAAAAAGTTGCCAACACAAAGGCAAAAAATATTCCCATAGTGGAAAAAAATCCAAATTCAGTCATAGGCCTTACAATGGCAGCGGTAAGGGATAGAAATCCCGCCATAGTAGTAAGTGCACTCATAAGTATAGGAGTAAATATGTTCCGAATAGTTTTATTAACTGCTTTAACAGGTTCAAGGTTGTGCCTCTCTTCATAATATCTGCTTATAAAGTGTATGCCATAAGCTGTGGCTAAAGATATCATTAATACTGGCATGGCAGAAATCATCATGGTAACACTTTTACCGGTTGATGCTACAAATCCTAAGACCCAAAAAGAAGCCAGCATGGCAACAATAAGGGGCAAAAATACACCGCGAAAACTTCTAAAGCAGAAGTAAAGAACTAAAAGTATAATAAACGCAGCAATAATAGCTAATTTCATGGTATCCCAAGAACCTTCAGAAATCTCTGCGGTTATAAGAGACATTCCAAAGTAATGTACCTGTAAAGTTTGGCCTTTTAAAGGCCCTACTATATTCTCTAGCCCCTCTTTAAGCTCTTTTCCTTCTGTGCCGTGCGCTGTTTCTACCATTATAAGGGCGACATTTCCATCTTCTGAAATAAATTTTCCTTTTATCAGGTTATCACTCAAGAGAGAATTTTTAAGTTCTTTTGCCTCCTCGTCACTTTCTGGAAATACTTCTACTAAATCTTTTACCTCGAGACCTACATCAGTGGTCATAATTTTAGGCATATTCAGAAAAGAATTCACTGATTTAACAAAAGGAGCTGTTTCTAATCTTTCGGTTATGCTTTTTATCCTCTCAAGATTTTCTAATGTAAACAGGTCCTCATATTCAAGGGAAATCATTGATACATTCATCTGAGAACCACCAAACTTATCAATAACTTCACCATAAAATTTAATATCCGGGTCGTCTTCAGAAATATATTTAGTGATATCATCTTCAATTTTAAGATTTTTTATTTGTATTGCGGCGAAAATAGTAATAAGAATTATTACAATAAATATGGGCCAGGCATATTTAGTAACGAAGTTGGCGAGTTTTTGCATCATCTACTTCTTGCTCCTCTCGAAATTATTAATCGTTTTAATTATAACTGACTGGTCAGTCGAAAGTCAAGAAGAATGACAGATATGAATAAAAGCTTGACAAGAGGGGAGATTAAAATTTATAATTAAAACAACAAAAAATATATAGTTAAATGTTTAGGGGTTAGTAGGTAAGGGTCATTCCCAGAGAGCTGATGGTTGGTGAAAATCAGTATTGGCTTTATCGAATTCCACCCTTTTTAATATTTCCGGTGAAATCAAAATATCCGGAAACACATCTTAAGATGTGTTAAACAATCAGCCAATGAAGGATAGGGTATTTTCCTATTGAATCAGGGTGGCACCACGTGAGCAAACTCTCGTCCCTAGTAGTATATGTTACTAGCTGACGAGAGTTTTTTGTTTTAAGAATTTAAAGTATAGCCTACGATTAAGGTTATTGAATTTTTAAAAAAGGTACAATTATCTATGAAAGAATTTGAAATATTAGAACATACTGCTGATATCGGAATAGCGGCATATGGTAAAACCAAAAGGGAAGTTTTTATCAATGCTGCCAAAGGGATGTTTGAAATTATCGCCGGAGAAACTAAAAACCTTAAAGAAAACTTTTATGATAAAATAAAGCTGGAAGCTGACAATCTGGAAGGCTTACTCTTCGCCTGGCTTAATGAACTTTTATATATCGGTGAAACCAGATTGGTAATTCTTAATAAATTTCATATAAAGGAATTATCCGATTTTCAGATTGAGGCAGAAGTTGAGGGGATGAAAATCAACCCTCCTTCCGTTAAAATAGAAAAAGAGATAAAAGCCGTAACTTACCATCGTTTAGAAATTAAAAAAGATGAGGAAAGCGGACTCTGGAGGGCCCAGGTAATTTTTGACGTATGATTACTCAGATTACAAAAAAAATTACACAGATATGAGGTGATTAAAATGAAACAATTATGGGATGGACCTTTAAATAAAATAGATGATTATCGTTGGGAGATTCCTAAGACCTATAACTCCGGGATGAGAGTTCCCGGCCTGATTTATGCCTCTTCGAATTTATTAGAAAAAATACGCCAGGACCAGGCTATGGAACAGGTGGCCAATGTTGCCTTTTTGCCTGGTATTGTAGGCCGTTCGTTAGCTATGCCTGATATCCACTGGGGGTATGGTTTCTGTGTGGGGGGAGTAGCGGCTACTACCTTGGATGATGGAGTTATCTCACCTGGAGGAGTGGGTTTTGATTTAAATTGTGGGGTGAGATTAATAAGAACTAATTTAAATTTAAAAGAAGTAAAACCGAAAGTTGAGCTCTTGGTTAATGAATTATTTAGGGCTATTCCTTCAGGTGTAGGTTCGAAAGGGAAGATAAAAATAAGTTATAATGAAATAAGAGATGTCTTAAGAAGAGGTTCTAAATGGGCCGTAGAGAGAGGTTTTGGTTGGGAAGAAGACATCTTATTTACCGAAGAAGAAGGGTGTATGAAAGATGCAAACCCTGATCTGGTCAGTAAACATGCTATGGAAAGAGGAAAGCCTCAATTAGGCACCCTTGGCTCAGGAAATCATTTTTTAGAAATTCAAGTAATTGATAAGGTTTATGACCCTGAAGTTGCCCGGGAACTGGGATTAGAAGAAGGTCAAATTACGGTAATGATTCATTGTGGTTCACGAGGGTTAGGGCATCAGGTATGTACCGACTACTTAGTAACCATGCAGAAAGCGGTAAGCAGATATGGGATACAACTTCCCGACCGGCAATTGGCCTGTGCCCCTCTGTCTTCACCGGAAGGGAAAAATTATTATGCCGCTATGGCCTGTGCGGCAAATTATGCCTGGGCGAATCGCCAGTGTATAATGCACTGGACACGGGAAGTGTTTGCTAAGGTTTTTCGAAGCACTCCGGAAGAATTAGGATTAAAACTAATTTATGATGTAGCCCATAATATTGCTAAAATAGAAGAACATAACCTGGAAGGGAAGAAAGTAAAATTATGTGTCCATAGAAAAGGAGCTACCCGGGCATTCCCCCCATTTCACCCCGATATTCCGGAGAAATACAACAAGATAGGGCAGCCGGTTTTAATTCCGGGAGATATGGGACGTTGTTCTTATTGCCTGGTGGGAACTGAAAAGGCGATGGAAGAGACTTTTGGTTCAACCTGCCACGGAGCAGGAAGAGTAATGAGTAGAACCTCAGCCAAGAAACAGGCCAGGGGGAGGGATATTCAACAAGAATTAAGAGAGAAGGGAATAATTGTAAAAGCAGAAAGCCGGGGAACCCTGGCCGAAGAGATGTCCGAGGCTTATAAAGATGTGAGTGAAGTAGTTGAAGTAATGCATCAGACCGGTATATCCAGAAAAGTAGTGCGGATGCGGCCATTAGGAGTTATAAAGGGATAAATTAGTCGTTAGTGAATAGTCGTTAGTCGTTAGTAGGACAGGCGTCTCGCCTGTCACTATACGCTAAACGCTACCCGCTATACGCTATAATATACGCAATACGAATACAAAAGGAGAAAGACAATGTTAGATATAAAACTTATACGTTCTAATCCGGAGAAAGTAAAAGAAGCATTAAAGAAGAGAAAAGAAAAAATTAATATCGAAGAAGTATTAAGCCTGGACGAGAAAAGAAGAGAATTATTATTAGAAGCAGATGCCTTAAAAGAAAAAAGAAACAGTGTGAGTGAAGAAATCGGAAAATTAAAAAGAGAAAAGAAAGATGCTCAGGAAAAGATATTGGCCATGAAAGAAGTGTCAACCAAGATTAAAGAATTAGATGCCCGGATAAAAGAAATTGAAGAAAAGACAGCTAAAATTCTACTGGAAATTCCCAATATTCCCCATGAAAGCGTGCCGGTTGGAGAGGACGAGAAGAATAATACAGAGATAAGAAAATGGGGTATACCGCGTAAATTCGATTTTACTCCCTTGCCTCATTGGGATATTGGGGAAGCCCTGAATATACTTGATTTTGAACGAGGAGCAAAACTGGCCTCTGCCCGATTCACTGTCTTAAAAGGGATGGGGGCTAAACTGGAAAGAGCTCTAATTAATTTTATGCTCGACCTTCACACCAATGAACATGGATACAAAGAGATATTCCCTCCTTTTTTAGTAAATGCCGAGACCATGACCGGTACCGGGCAGCTGCCCAAATTTGAAAGTGATTTATTTAAATGTGAAAATGGTCTCTATCTGGTGCCTACCGCTGAAGTACCTTTAACCAATCTTCATCGGCAGGAGATTTTAAATGAAGATGATTTACCTCTTTATTATACTGCTTATACCGCATGTTTTCGTAAAGAAGCCGGTTCTTATGGAAAGGATGTAAGGGGTTTAATCAGACAGCACCAATTTAATAAAGTAGAAATGGTAAAGTTCTGCCGGCCGGAGGATTCTTATCAGGAATTGGAAACCTTAACTCAGAATGCCGAGGAAGTTTTAAAAAGATTAGAAATACCCTATCGGGTAATTGTTCTTTGCACCGGGGATATGGGATTTTCTGCTGCCAAGACCTACGATCTTGAAGTATGGCTGCCGGCTCAGAAGAAATATAGGGAAATATCATCCTGCAGTAACTGTGAAGATTTTCAAGCCAGAAGAGCAATGATAAGATATCGTTCAAAAGAAAAAGAGAAAGTAAATTTTGTCCATACTTTAAATGGCTCCGGTTTAGCCGTGGGAAGAACTTTAGTTGCCATATTAGAAAATTATCAGCAGAAGGACGGAAGTGTAATCATCCCCGATGTCCTTCGCCCGTATATGGGAGGACTTGAAAAGATAACCCGATGGTAAATTTTACTTGACCAATTAGGTAGTGAGATGTTATTCTCTATAAGTAAAAAATAAATAAATAGCGGAGGGGTGGCAGAGCGGCCGAATGCACCGGTCTTGAAAACCGGCGATACGAAAGTATCCGTGGGTTCAAATCCCACCCCCTCCGCCAGATTTTAATCACCGTAATAGCACGACATACAGTGCTATAAAAATTATAAAAAAAATTTGACATTAATTTATAATGTGATATAATTTTTTTGTTTAAAAGCTATTAAGCAACAAAACAGATAGCTTTTTCATTCTAATACCTCCTAAACTCGCCTTGCTTAAAGCAAGGCGAGTCTTTTATTATATAAACCTACCAGTGGGCGGTCCTCTTTTTTTCATTTTTTCCAACTAATTTTCCAATTCTTGCCATACGGTAGTCATAACAATATGGTATAATTATAAAAACTTATCTATTTCTTTAATCGGAGGTAAAAAAAGATGAACAAAATCGAAAGATTGATGAACACTATTATTATATTAAAGGCTCAACCCGGTATCCCGGTAGAAAGCTTAGCCCGGATACTTAATATCTCTTGCCGTACCGTCTATCGGGACTTTAATACCTTGGCCCTTGCCGGTTTACCGGTACACTCCTCCACCGGACCTCACGGCGGCTACTATATTGATGAACACTACTTCCTTCCCCCCTTAAGATTTACCGGTGAAGAGGCTGCTTCCTTATTTCTGGCTGGAAACTTTCTCCTTCAGCAGAAAGGATTTCCCTACCAGAAAAATACGCACCTGGCTCTGCTTAAAATCGAAAACCTCCTGGAGAAAGACAACAAAAAATACATCCGTGAAGTAAAAGATTCTATTTCTTTTAACATCCAGAAACTAAAAGACTATGAAGACTACAGCGAAACCTTCTCTCTGTTAAATGAAGCCATCCTCAACAAAAAACAAGTTCACCTTAAATACTACACCATCAGTCGGGATGAAATAACTACCCGTACCGTAAACCCCTGCCACTTGATGTTCCGCCAGGGTGCCTGGTATCTTATCGCCTACTGCCATTGGCGCAAAAAGACCAAGATATTCAGAATAGACCGAATTAAAGAGCTTCATCTTACCGAAGACACCTTTACCGTCTCTTCCAAATTTTCACTTTCTGATTATATGGGTAAAAGCTGGCAGGTAGTAAGAGGAGAAGACCAGAAGATTAGAGTAAAAATATTTCCTCCTGTCTCCCGCTGGGCCAAAGAAGAGCTAAGGCATCCTACTCAGAAAATAAGAAAACAATCCGATGGCTCTATCATCTTCTCTGCCGAAGTAAGTGGTATAACCGAAGTTAAAAAATGGATTCTGGGGATGGGCAGCTATGCCGAAGTCCTTGCCCCCAAAAGCCTTCGCCGGGAGATAGAAGAAGAGGTTGCAGGAATGAAAAAAAGATATAACCAAAAATAATAATTTACTGTTAACATATTGTATTTAGAAAAAAAGGGGGACATTCTTCTTTTATATTCCCGCATTTAATGCATGGTGAAAAGTAAAGTGTGTCCCCCTTGTGATACTAACGACTAATTTATCCGGAGGAGGATTTTATTATGCAAGCACAAATTTATCCCTGGAGAAGATACTGGGCAAGAATATTTGATATCACCTTTATAATGCCCATCTATATATTTATAATTGCTCTATTTTCCCCTGGGCTCAATTACACAATAACCCGAATGGACAATTTTATCGGTGGTATACTACTCTTACTATTTTACCTGATATTCTTCGAGCCGATGATGCTCTCCTCATTCGGCACTACTCCCGGGAAGTTTTTACTGGGAATAAAGATACGCGCTCTATCCGGAAAAAAGATTTCCTATACCACAGGAATGAAAAGAGGATCCCTTCTCTGGTTAAATGGTATGGGGATGGGAATTCCCTTTATCGCGCTCTTCACTATGATGTTTGCTTACAAAAAATTAAAGAGAAACGGAATAACCAGCTGGGACGAGAGATGTGGAATCAGCATAATACACGACCGGCTAAGCATTTTCAGAGTCATTTTATTTATCACCATATTTATTTTCTGTTTATCTATATGGGCTGGATTTATGAGCAATTTTTAGAACAATAATTTATCAGGGCGTTGTCCCAGCTCAATAATTTGGTAACTTTTAGCGGAAGAGCCTATAGAACCTGAGGAATTTCTTAACCGATTAGTTGCGGCTTTAGGTATTACTATATATAGATAGACATCCTAAAGGAAGACCTCGTAAAATGGAAAGCTAAACCATAGAAAAAATAAGATATCTCCCTGTTTTTAATTAAAATTAGTAAAGTGCGGCAAAGAACTTTCCCCTGTCACATATTTACAAATATTTACTGGAGTATTATCGTGGTGAGAAAAACTGAAATAGTAATTAAAGATTTAAAGAGTTTAATAAGTTCAAAAGGCTATATTTACATTCGTTGTATGATTATTTTTGAGGATTTTCATATTAATCCTGAAAAAATACAAGAATTAAATCTTATAAAAAGACTTAGCCATAAAGAGGTCTCTTTATTGCTCGGTTTTTTGATTCAAAACCAAATTAATTTCACACCACCTGATTTGTGGCAAGACTTGATTCAGATGAAACAAAAAACTTATGAGTTAATGGAAGAATTGGTAGAAACAAAGGGGGTCAGGTCTTGTAATATAACAAAGTTAGTAGAGGTAACTCTTTCCAATAGAAATAGGAATAGGGGGGTAAGGCGTACCAACTCAATAATTCGGTAACTCTTAGCGGAAAACTATGGGATTTGAGGAGTTTTTTTAACCGGATGATTGAGGCTTTAGGTATTATTATAGATAGACGTCCTAAAGGAAGACCTCGTAAAATTGAAGGATAAATCATAAAAAAATAGGATATCCCTATTTTAATTTAAAAAACTCAATGAGATATTGGAGGATTTATTGTGAGAGAAGAACAAGATACTGAATTTAAAAAAGAGTGGCGCAATGAACACCTGAAGACCATTGTTAGTTTTGCTAATACTGAAGGTGGAGTGATGTATATAGGTATAGACGATAATGGTAGAGCAGTTACTCTGTCAAATATAAAGAAACTTTTGGAAGACATTCCAAATACGATAAGAAATAAACTTCAAATCACTCCTTCTGTAAAAATAAAGAAAAAGGATGGCAAAGAAGTAATAAAGATAACCGTTAACTCTTCAGATTTTCCTGTATTTCTTGATGGTAAAATATATATAAGGTCGGGAAGTACAACGCAAGAGCTCAAAGGTATTGAACTTACAAATTTCTTATTGGAAAAGACAGGTAAAACATGGGATTCTTTAACTGTTGATGCAGCATTTGGTGATTTAGACTTTGAAACTTTTGAATATTTTAGAGGGCTTGCCATTGACAGACTTCCGGAAATAAAAAAGGCTTCTTATAAAACGATATTTAAGAATTTAGAATTAATTACCAATGATGAAAAATTAACCAGGGCACTTATTTTACTTTTTGGGAAGAAACCCCAAACATTTTTTATTACTGCCCAGGGTAGAGCTGGAAGGTTTAAGAGCCCAACAGAAATTTTAGATACCGTTATCGCCGACGGAAACCTTTTTAAGCAATTGGACACATTGTTGGATGCTATTAAAAAACATTTAAATGTAAGATTTGAGATAAAGGGAATTGAACGTAAAGATGTGTGGGATTATCCTCTTGAAGCACTAAGGGAGGCAGTTATAAATGCATTAATCCACAAAGATTATCTATGCACTGCAGAGATACAGATAAAAATTTATGATGATAGGCTTTGGATATGGAATCCCGGAAAATTACCAAAACAACTCACCATTGAGAGTTTAAAAACAGAACATTCCTCTTTTCCGAAAAACCCACTTATTGCTTCT
>JAHIPN010000010.1 GCA_018894595.1 bacterium | reverse complement strand
TTTGCCCTTATAAATAGATCGCTTTCTTCTTCCTTTACTTGAAAAGGAATTAAATCCTTTCCTTCAATTAAATTTCGATATTTCCTTTCTTTATATTCTGTTTTATTAGTTTGAGTAAAAATCATTGCTTTTCTTCTCGCTTACTTTAATTCTTTTTAAAAAGTGACTTTGATTGCCTGTAAAGGACAAGCCTCTACACAATTACCACAAACAATACACTTTTCGTAATCAAACTTTAACTTAAAAGTTTCTTTATCTAAAGATAATACGCCGGTCGGACAAATAGAGACACAAGCCCCACAATCAATACATTTCTTCTCATCCCATATTACCTCTTGCTCTAATAGTTCAATCCCTACACCTATCTGCCTGACAAAGTTCAAGCCTTCTTTTATCTGCTTATCCTCTCCCTTGAGTTCTAAAACTAATTTCCCCCCTAAACTTGGTTCAAATTTTGCCTGTAAAATATTTACCCATAAATCATACTTCTTTATTAGTTGATAGGTTACCGGTTTTTCTACGTTTTCAGGAGAAAAAGTAAATATCACTTTCTTTTTTAACATTTAAATCATTCCTTCACTTATATTCTGTCATTGCGAGGAGTGAAACGACGAAGCAATCCCTTGATTTGTAAGGGCTTGGGATTGCTTCGCTATCGCTCGCAATGACAAATTATTGTAACATTATTAAGGAAACGTTTGCTACTTATAAAATAAATTAGCAATCGGATTTATCCGGCCCGGTTTTTTACGGGCTCGATGTCTACCTGTGCGTGTACGCACGCAGACAGGAATCGAACCCCTTTTAATGAATTTCTAATAAAGGTTTGAATTTATTTTCTTTAGGGAATTTTTGAATAGGTTCTTGCAATAAAAACTCACCTTTTAATATCTCTTCCTTTAATTTTTGGGCAATTTCCCGAGCTTTAGCATAACTAGAAAGGGGAGAAGTGGGAACATTTTTCCCCCGAATGGTAATATTCCCCTCCCTTAATTGTTTATAATTTACCCTGCCCAAAGAAGGTTTTTTAAAACGAGGGAAACTATAGTCAACTATCTCAGTCCATATATCTTCGTCTTTTACAGACACACTTTTCATTATTTCACTATTCAAAATAGGAATTGGTATTCCTATGCCTACTACCAAAGTGACTCCATACCCTTTAAAAGTTGCTGCACGAATATAATCTGTACTCATCTCTTTTAAATCTCCAATTACTGCCAATGTTCCGCCTTTGTAAATGATTTTTCCATTTTCATCTTTTATTGCTTGAGGATAAAACTGTGTTCCTTCCCACGCTATATATCCTTGGGCCCCGCCTAAAAATATTCGAGTACCTATACCAATAGTTGTAAATTCGGGATCGTTAAGCAAAGGACTCAATTGACCACTGGTAGAATAACTTGCATTCCCTAAATCGGGAAGCAAAATCCCCATATAAGTGTATATTTTTCTTTCAGAAGTATTCACTGCAACATTATAGTTCTGATAACCATTTCGAGGATTAAATAAAACTGCTTGATTTATACTTTCTTTGGATATATAACTTTCTATTTCCCGCCGTGGATAGCAATCTGTTCCCTGGGATATAGCCTTTAATTTAATCTTTTTCCCTGAAATTAAATCTTCAATGACATGAGCTCCCCCATATTCCATCCCTTGGCTTTCGGAAAGCTGGGTAACCCCTATATAGGTATCTACTGCTGCCAACCCCGCATAAGCCTCTACATCGTTTAACCAAATTTTTTGCATCCTGATAGGAGGATCACTGTGTCCAAAATTAATTATTGCCCCCGAAGAGCACATTGGTCCAAAAGTGCCGGTAGTAACCACATCAATTTCTTCCGTTGCCTCTTCTATCCCCTTTTCCTCAACTATAGGAATAATTTCTTCGGCAGTTACTATTACAGCCTTACCGCTTCTAATTTTGGTATTAATTTCTTCATAAGTTCTCTTTACAGTCATAAAATAAATTCTCCTGTAAATTAGTCGTATATCATGT
>JAHIPN010000105.1 GCA_018894595.1 bacterium | reverse complement strand
TATATAAAGATGGTAGGTGTTGAGTATTGCCTAAAGTAACTGGTTTAAAATTTGCCAAAACAAATTATATCTATTATTTTAAAATTAATAATAAAATTATATTAAAGAAAGGGGATATTTGTTTAGTAAAAACAGCTATTGGTTTAGACTTGGGCAAAGTAGTGATCCCTGACAAATATATAAAAAATGATGAAATAGATACCCCGCTTAAGAGTGTACTTAGAAAAGCGAATGAAGAGGATTTTAAGAAACTCGAAATAATAAAGCGAGAGGAAATCGATGCATTAAATATCTGCAAAGAGAAGATCAAAAAATATAAATTGCCCATGAAATTAGTTTACGTAAAGTATTTATTTGATAAAAGTCGGCTAATATTCTATTTTGTTTCTACTCAGCGAATAGATTTTCGAGAATTGGTTAAAGACTTAGCTAAGGTCTTTAAAACTAAAATCGAGCTGAGACAGATTGGAGTAAGAGATGGAACAAAATTAATAGGTGGAATGGGAATTTGTGGAAGAGAAGTGTGTTGCGCTTCTTATATTCAAAAGTTTGCTCCAATTCATATTAATATGGCTAAAATACAAAAAATAGCCTTGAATCAATCTAAAGTATCAGGCCTTTGCGGTAGATTAATGTGCTGCCTATCTTACGAATCTGAGTTCTATAAAGAGTGCTTAAAAAAATATCCCAAATTGAGAGATAATATTAAAACAGAAAAAGGCATAGGAAAAGTTATAGAAATAAATGTGTTAAAAAAATATATTATAGTTGAATTAGAATCTGATGGTGGAATTAAGAAAAGAATTAAAATACCCGAAGAAGAATTCGAAAAACTCGGAATAAAAAATAAAAGTGCAAAAAATAGTGATAATAAATGATAATGAAAAAATAGAAGATTTAGAAGATAAAGGATTAAAAATTATCCAGGCAAGCGATTCATATCGTTTTTCGGTGGATTCTATTTTACTGCTTAATTTTATTAGACTTAAAAATTATGAAAAAATTATCGATTTAGGAACTGGTTGCGGAATAATTCCTCTGCTTTTATTTGGCAAAAGAAAAGGATTATCTATTTATGGAATCGAGATACAAAAAGATTTAGCAGATATGGCCAGAAGAAGTGTTGAATTAAATAAATTACAAAATAGTATAACTATAATTCAAGAAGATTTCAGAAACCTGAAAAATATTTTTAAAAACCAGCAATTCGATGTTGTAGTGAGCAATCCTCCTTATATTTCTCTGGGGCAGGGGAAGATTAATCCTTTAAGCAGCAAAGCCATTGCCCGGCATGAAATAAAAGGTGATTTAGAGGACATAATTTCCGTAAGTAATTATTTGCTGAAGAATAAGGGAAGAATTTATTTAATTTATAGAAGTTCGAAACTAATAAAATTAGTAATAGCTTTAAAAAAATACGGTATTGAACCAAAGGTTGTAAAATTCATTCATCCCCGGCAAGGAGAAAATGCAAATCTTGTATTATTAGAGGGAATAAAAGAGGGAAAAGAAGAATTAAAAATCGAAGACCCTATATTCCTTAATTTTAACGAAAAAAATGGAGACAAATAGGTAATTTGAATAAAAATAAAGATGGTGGTATTTTATATATTTGCGGAACACCTATAGGGAATTTAGAAGATATTACTTTAAGAGCCTTAAAGATTTTAAAAGAGGTAAAATTAATTGCCGCTGAAGATACAAGACATACAAAAAAATTATTGAATCATTACCAGATTAACACAAAAGTTACAAGCTACTATGAATATAATAAATTTAAAAAAGCCCCCTACCTGGTAGAAATATTAAAAAATGGTCAGGACATTGCTCTGGTTTCTGATGCGGGCATGCCAGGAATTTCCGATCCAGGGTATGTATTGATAGATTTAGCTTTAAAAAATAACATAAAAATAATTCCTGTACCCGGTGTTTCAGCGCTGATAACTGCTTTAGTTGTATCAGGATTGCCTACCGGTAAATTTGTTTTTGAGGGATTTTTACCTCGTAAAATTAAAGAGAGGAAGAGATATTATAAGAGTATAGAAAATGAAGAGAGAACCATTATTTTCTATGAAACTCCGCATAGACTAAAAAGGGCACTTAGAGATATGTTGGATGTTTGGGGAGAGAGAAAAATAGTTATAGCTCGTGAGTTGACCAAGATGTACGAAGAAATAATTAGAGGAAATCTGAGCCAGGTTATAACCGAAATAAATACAAAAGAGATAAAAGGTGAAATCACCCTGGTTGTTCAGGGAGGAATTAGGAAAAAAGGAAATGATACTATAGATTTTTTAAAAGATGAATGTATAATGCAAGAATATTTAAAAAAATTAAAAAACCAGGGTTATT
>JAHIPN010000104.1 GCA_018894595.1 bacterium | reverse complement strand
GCTTCGGGAAAATTATTACCGGAAAGATTGGAGGGGCACGAAGAAAGTTTCTGTTGATCGGGAATTACCCTTAACCGACTGCTATATAGCTCCCTGTGTTCTTTCCTGTCCCATCCACCAGGATATTCCGGAGTACATTCGACTCGCAGGGGATGGACAGTATGATAAGGCTCTGGAACTCATCTATTTGAAAAATTCTCTTCCTAATATAACCGGGTACATCTGCGATCATCAATGTATGTACAATTGCACCCGTCTTGACTATGAGGGTGCAGTCGGTATTCGTGAGGTTAAGAGAATTGCTACTGAGCAGGGAAAAATCACCTACGATACTAAAAGCCGTGTTACTGCTGAGCAGCTGGATATAAAAGTTGCTGTTATCGGAGCAGGACCGGCAGGACTATCTGCAGGTTTCTTTTTGGCTAAAGCAGGATTTAAGGTGACTGTATTTGAGAAACAGGATTCTCCCGGTGGTGTAATAACCCATGTACTGCCTAATTTTAGAATTCCTTCATCTGTTATTGAAAAAGATATTTCTATTATCAAAGCACTTGGTGTGGATTTTAAATATGGAGTATCAGAAGAATTTTCTATTAGTGACTTAAATAACCAGGGATATAAATATATTTTTATCGGAATTGGTGCGGAAGTTTCGAGAAAACTGCAGTTAACTGGCGATAATAATAATATCTACGAAGCCCTGGATTTTTTAAGGTCTTTCAATAAAAATTTAGGGGCTCTTAATCTTGGTCGGCGTATTGCTGTAATAGGGGGCGGAAATACTGCAGTGGACAGTGCGCGCTCCGCTCTGAAGGTAGGCGGTGTCGAGAAGGTTTTTATTATTTATCGTCGTACCGAGGATGAAATGCCGGCAGACAGGGAAGAGTATGAACGAGCTCTTAAGGAAGGAGTTATTTTCAGGCCCCTCTTACTGCCGGAATCATTTTCAAAAACTGGTATTTTGAAATGCCGCAAGATGACTTTAGGTACTCCTGACTCCAGTGGTCGCCGGCGCCCTGTTCTCACTAAGGAGACCGAGGAGATAATTGTAGATTCTGTAATCAGTGCTATCGGAGAGTATGCAGACTCCAAATTTTTAACGGCTTGCGGGCTAAAGATTGAAAAAAACAACAGTCCATATGCAAACCCGGAAACCCTTGAAGCCAATGTTAAAAATGTTTTTATAGGTGGTGATGCCCTTCGTGGTCCCTCAACAGTAGTTGAATCCATCGCTGATGCACGAAAGGCGGCAGAAGCTATTGCTAAAAGGGAAATATCAGATTGGAAAGATTTGGATGAAGATTTTAAGCCAGGTTTTGATAGGAAGCAGCAAATTCCAGAGATTTATAATAAAAAAAGCCATCTCATCCCTCCACAAACATCCGAAGATGATAGGGTAATAGCTGAGAATGAAGCAGGGCGGTGTCTGGAGTGTAATGTTATCTGCAACAAATGTGTGGATGTCTGTCCAAATCGGGCAAACGTAGCAATCGAGATTGATAAGAAAGAAGGCTTTCAAGATGCTTATCAGATTCTTCATCTTGATGCATTATGCAACGAATGTGGAAACTGCGCTACATTTTGCCCTTATGATGGTAAACCTTATAAAGATAAATTGACTCTTTTTGCAACCAAAGAGGACTTTAAGAATAGCACTAATAATGGTTTTATGGTTACTGATTTCAGGGGTAGTTGGCTGGTAACTTTAAGGTTACAGGATAAACTGTGGAAATTGAAACTTAGTCAAGATGGCGAATTAATACCTGCAGAATCTCAATGTCCGAAGGGTCATAATATTAGAGAGATTCGGGAGGTCTTCGCGATAGTAAGCGCAGTTTTTAAAGATCACAGTTATTTAATTAATGATTCGGTACACTGAGTAAAGGTAGGGGTCGGATTTATCCGACCCGGTTCCTTATGGGTTCGATGAATCGAACCCCTACAACAGAATGACCCCAGTGAAGCAAGGTTTCAAAGGGCAGGAAAGATAATATCGAAACAGGAGGTGAGTGATTTAGCTTATGGAAGAATTTCCACAAGGATTACAAAATAGTAAAGGGTTATCCGGAGGCGATTCTAAAAAACGCCAGAGGACCGTCCCCTGTCATTATTATTTTGCTCCTCAGAAAATAGAGGAAGCACTGGTGATTTTATCCAAATATGGAAAAGAAATTAAAGTAATTGCCGGGGGGACTGACCTGTTAGTTCAATATTATGATCGGCTCTATGAGATTGGCACTTGGCTAGATTTAAAAAATATTAAAGAATTACAAGAAGTTAAGATAAATAAGAATGAAATGGAAATTGGAGCGATGGTTAGCCACGCTCAATTAGAAAATTCAGAAGATATTAAAAAATATTATCCGGTTTTAAGCCAGGCTGCTGCTGATATCGGTTCCCCCCAGATAAGAAATCGAGGGACTATCGGAGGAAACATTGTGAATGCCTCACCGGCCGGTGATCTCTTAGCCCCTTTAATGGCTTATGACGCTCAATTTAAGTTACTCTCTGTTCAGGGAGAAAAGATAGTGCCAGCGGAAGAATTTTTTATCGGACCCAAAAAAACTATCTTAGAACCAGCTCAATTATTAACCCAGATAATTCTTCCACTGCCGTCTGAAAGGACCTACGGGAGCTGGATTAAAATCGGCAAGAGAAAAGCCTTAATTATTGCTACCATTACCCTGGCTCTGGTAGTAGAGATGGCCAAAGACAATAAAACTGTTAAAGATGTAAGAACCTGTCTTGGCTCTGTAGCACCTACTCCGATTGAAATAAAAGAAATTAGAAAAAAAATGGCAGGGAAAAATTTTGAACAATTGGATTTTAACCAATTAGGTCAAATAGTTGAAGATAAGATTTCCCCTATCGATGATATCAGGGGAACGAGAGAATATCGTAAAGATGTGGCTAAAGAGATAATGATTAACGCCTTAGAAGAGATAGATTCAGCCCGGAGGTCGTATAATGAATAAATTGACCATAGAACTAACTATTAATGGAAAAAAAAGAAAAGTAGAGACCACTACCTCAACCCGTTTGCTGGATTTAATAAGAGATGACCTGCATCTCACCGGAACCAAGGAAGGATGCGGGAAAGGCGAGTGCGGGGCTTGCACGGTGATTATGAATGGTGAACTAATAGCTTCCTGTTTAGTGTTGGCACCTCAGGCCGATGGGGCAGTTATCACTACTATCGAAGGCGTAGGAAATGGAGAAAATCTGGATCCGGTTCAAGAAGCTTTTATAGAAACCGGGGCAGTTCAATGCGGGTTTTGTACCCCGGGAATGATATTAGCTGCCAAAAAACTATTAGAAGAAAATTCACATCCTACCGAAGGGGAGATTAAGCGGGGTATCTCCGGAAATCTCTGTCGTTGTACCGGTTACCAAAAGATATTTGATGCTATTAATTTAGCTGCAAATAGATTGTCGAAAAGAGATGGTGGAAAGGGTGAAAAAGATGTCTAAAAGATATGTAGGTAAAAATATTTTCAAAGTAGATGCTCAGGAAAAAGTAATGGGCAAAGCTATATATTCTGACGATATTTATTTTGATGATATGTTGTATCTAAAAATCAAGAGAGCCACTCATCCTCATGCCTATCTACGCCGAATTGATATAAGTAAAGCACAAAAGGTACTGGGAGTAGTCAAAATAATTACTGCGGCCGATATTCCTGAAGTGAAAAACTTTGGTTTAATCATTAAAGACCAACCGGTTCTTATCGGAATCGGCCGGAAGATGCGTTATATGGGAGATGCCCTGGCTATTGTTGTTGCTGAGAGCAAAGAGATAGCTTCTAAGGCAGTCAACTTAATTGAGGTAGAAGTAGAAAAATTAGAAGTAATATCTGGTCCCTTGCGGGCTATGGAGAAAGATGCCCCACTTATTCATAAAGATGGTAATATTCTGGCTACTCATTACCTAGAAAAAGGGGATATAAAAAAAGGTTTTGCAGAAGCGGACGTCATTGCAGAAAATGAATATAAAACAAGTTTTTTGGACCAAGTGCCTCTTCAAGTAGAAGCTGGGGTAGGGGTTTTTGATCCGGAGACTGAGATTATAAAACTCTGGGCAGCCACTCAATGGCTTCATGATACTCAGGCGGATATTGCCCAATCTCTGGGCTTACCTAAAGAAAAAATAAGGGTTATTCAACCGGTTATCGGTGGTGCCTTTGGTAAGAAAGAGGATATCTCTGTTCATATCCATCTTGCCTTAGCAGCT
>JAHIPN010000103.1 GCA_018894595.1 bacterium | reverse complement strand
TAATATCTGATCTAAAATTACCGTATATTCCCCACCTTCCACCGGCTGTGCCTTAAGAAGATTGACTGCTCGAAAAGCTGCTTTTTGTGCTTTAGTGGAAATTCTTTCCATTATTTCAAAACCCTTGGTACTCCCAACGCTTTCACTGGCCATCTGAACATTGTCCCCCTCTCGGGCTATGGCTGTAAAGCGCGCACTTAAAAATGGTTTTTCCTGTGTGGTGTAGCTGCCTTCCGAATTGGCAAAATAAATGGTAGAAAATCTGTCGGTATATATTACATTAGAGGATTGGATCAGAGGATTAGATTTCATAATTATATTATTATAATTTTCCATTAAATTCTTCTTTTCTCTTAAACTTATCTGACGGAAATCCTTATCTAATTCCCGGTTAATTATTTCCACAACTGGAGAAATAACCGCTAACTTACTCTCTTCTTTGCCGATTAAACTCGCTACTTCTATTGCCTCTCTTACTTTTTCTTCTAAATCATCAAACTGATTAAAAGAAACAAAACCCCATCCCCCTTTTACCAGGGCACGGACATTTCCTCCTGCCTGTTGAGAACAATTTATCTTTTCTAACTTCTCCCCTTGAAAATGAATGGTAGTGGCTTCTTTTTTTTCCGCTCTTATTTCAATATAATCTGCTTTATTCTTTTGATTTTCTAAAATCTTTTCTAAAATCTCTCTCACTATTATTCTCTCCTCCAATTTAGTTAGATAATTTCCTGGTTACTCTTCCCCTGTCTCATTTATTTTATTCTTTAATATTGCTTCTTCATCTAAATAAATTGACCTTTCTAACCACCAGACCCATTTACTCCATTTTTCTTTAAAATCTTTATTCTCTTCTTTGATATTTATGAAGCCACTTACCTTGGCATCCATCTCGTCAGCATAATGAAGAGCAATAGCTGCTAAAATACTGGGCAGCCTGGGGGAACCAAATTCAAAATGGCCATGATGACTTAATAGAGTATGTTTTACCATTAATTCTAAATCTTTTGGAAAATTATCCAAACTTTTTATTTTTTGGTCAATCATCTCTATACCTATGGTAATGTGGCCCAGAAGCTTACCTTCATCAGTATGTTCCATAACCTTATCGTAGGCATATTCCCTTATTTTACCTATATCATGAAGAATAGCCATAGTAATTAAAAAATCACGGTTCATTTCTTTATAGATATTACCTACAGTCTCACAAATAGTCACAACATTTACGGTATGTTCAGCTAAACCTCCGATATAAGGTTGATGTACTTTCATTGCTGCTGGTGCTCTTTTGAATTTCTCTGCAAATTCTGGATCATCAAAAAAACTCTTTAAAAGATTCTTTAAATGATAATTTTTAATAGAATCAATCTTTGAAAAAATCTTCTGCATCAGTTCATCTAAATTTTCTTTTGATTGAGGTAAATAATCTGAATAATCTAAATCTAAGGGGGCAGTTTCGGTAAGAGAAGAAACTGTTGCCTGAAGGGTTCCATCACTCTTCTTTTTAGTAATATACCCCTGAACGCGAGCAAATTTAATCTTGCTTAATTTCTCCACTTTATCATTAGAAACATCCCAATTAATGGCTTCAATTTCCCCGGTTTTATCAGCAATTCTAAAAAACATATCTACAGTCTTTTTGTCTCTCCTCACTCTGAACTCTATGTTTTTTAACATAAATATATCGTTTATATTGGTATTCAAACTTAAATCAGTCACCATTTGTTTTTTAACCAAAGCACTTCACTCCTTTTTTAAAAATTCTGAGATATTTATCATTGAACATAAATATTCGTTATATTTTTAATTAAAACTAAATTTGTTTTATTATATAATATTTTATTCTCTTTAGGAAATCTTTTAGTTACAAGGTTATAAATACCTTTAAAAATCAGACTTTTAAAATAACAAAAAGCATAATTTAGTGAATCAGTTCTTTTAAAAATATTATCTAAATTATGCTTTATAAATTAACTTAAATTTATTAATTAAAATAAGTTATCTCACTGTTGACTTACCAACTGAGAAGCTGCTTCTTGATCGACGATTATGGTTACGTCATTATGAAGTTGAAGAACAGTTGCCGGCACCTTAGTAGTAATAGGACTATTTATTGTTTTTTCAATAACCCGGGCTTTTCTTTTGCCGTTAGCCAGTAAAATAATTTTTCTTGCTCGCATAATAGTCCCTATCCCCATAGTAATAGCCTGTTTGGGTACTTCCTGGGTATTGTTAAAAAAACGAGAATTCGCCCGGATTGTCTTAGCAGTCAAGTTAACTAAATGAGTTCGACCATTTAAACTGATATCTGGTTCATTAAAACCTATATGACCATTATTGCCAATCCCTAAAATTTGCAAATCAATTTCACCGCTTTTTTTAATTAAAGTTTCGTATTGCGCACATTCCTTATCTATATTTTCTGTAATTCCATTTAATAAATGCACATTTTCTGGTTTAATAATAATGTGTTTAAAAAAACTATCGCACATAAAGAAGTAATAGCTCTGTGGATGTTCCGGAGATAAGCCATAATATTCATCCAAATTAAAAGTAATTACTTCTGAAAAATCCACCTTTCCTTCTTGATTTA
>JAHIPN010000102.1 GCA_018894595.1 bacterium | reverse complement strand
GCTGTTTTGCCGGTACCTGTCTGCGCCTGTGCCATTATATTGGTATCGTCCCGCAACATTACGGGGATTGTTAAGGCCTGAATGGGAGATGGTTCTTCAAAACCCTTCTCATAAATAGCATCTAAGACCCTTTTAGAAAGGCCAAGATGCTCAAATTTGATTTTATCTGTCATAATTTTTCTCCTCAAGATAATAAATTTTTTCGCTCATAAAATAGGGACAACACATCCTATTTATTAGTGTTGAAACTTGACGTAACTTTTTCTTTCCCGTCAATCAAAAAGAAGAATATCTTTTCTTTGGCTGGATAGATTTTTTAATTCTTCACTAAAACCTGACTTAGAAAATAAAGCAAAGTATTTATATTTTATATTAAAAAAACTATTGGCTTTTCTTTCTAAATCATATAACTCATTTAGACCGACACTTTTATTTTTCCATTTACATTCTCCAAAGATAAAAGATTGTTGATTGTCATAAGCTACAATATCAATCTCTTCTTTATTGTTCCACCAACGCCCTATACTTCTGGCTTTAAAAGGAAGCATATTTTTTCTGTTTAAATTTTTCAATCTTTGTAAACAAATATCCTCAAAGATAAATCCGCTAAAGCCATTTAAAGAGGGTTTTATTTTTTCTTCCCAAACATAATTAAGATCACCCTCCTCAAGATAACTCATATTAGGTAAAACATATCTAAACCAAAAGCGGAAGAAGGGATCATTAAGGAGATAAGTGCCTTTTCTTGACTTATGTGGTTTATCTTCTGTAATTGGAATTTCTCTTTTTACTATACGTAATTCTCTTAAGACACTAAGGTATTTATTAACTTTATGTGGGTCGCTAATTCCAGTTTCCTGTACTATCTCGTTTAGCCGGGTCCTGCCAAAGGCAATTGCTTTTAAAATGGAGAAATATATAGCCGGCTCACGCAATTCTTCTATTAGTAAAAAACGAGGTTCGCTAAAAAGAAAACTATTTTTGTTTAAAATTTCCTCTTTTACATTTTGCTCTATGGTTTTATGGTCATTGAATCGTTGGAGATATGCAGGTGTACCGCCGAGTATACTATAGGCAAAAACTCTATCCTCTTCGGAATAGCGGGGGAAAAATAACTTAAGGTCTTCAAAAGATAGTGGATGTAAGGCAATCTGCCCAGTACGCCTGCCAAATAAAGGACTCTTGCTCCCCAAGACTTCCTTTTCCATAAAACTCATATAAGAACCGCATAAGATAAGGAAAATATTACTTTCTTTCCCTTTTTCATCCCATATTTTCTGCAGGATAGAGGGGAGTGCCGGATTGCTTATACATAAATAGGGAAATTCATCGATAATAATCAAAGGCATTTTAGGGATGAAATGATCAAAAATATATCTTAACAAAGCTTCCCATGAACCAAAGGGTTGGGTTTGTAAAAACGATTCTCCGGTTAACTGAAATATCTTTTCACTAAACTGTTTTAGCTGTTCTTGCTCAGAAGAGAGATCTGAGGAAAAAAAGAGGTGTTTTTTATCTTTAGAAAATTGTCTGAGTAATTCAGTCTTGCCAATCCTTCTACGGCCATACATAATTACAAAACGAGCATCCTGTTCTTTCTGTAATTTTTCTAAGTAATTTAATTCCTCAATTCTATTGACAAACACAATACCCTCCAAATAGTATACTTTAAAGTATTATACTTATAAGTATACTATATATTATAAATAAGTCAATTAGTTTATTCCATGGTTTATCTCTTCAAAATAAAAAGTCTCCTGTAAAAGGAGACTTTTTATCGACCGGCATCCCGATCTAAATTAACAAGCTTATCTTATAATTGTATTATAACTTAGAGGACTGATTTGTCAATAGCTTTAAAACCCTTTGTTCTATCTTTATCCCTGACAGCCTTTTTGCCTTTTTACCAGTGCATCATGGTTAGTTCTTTGGTTTTTCGTAGGTTGTTGGACCGTTGGGCCATTCCGATTTACCATACCAATCTTCGGGATAGCCGACTTCCTGGGCCATTTCTTCCGGTGCGTTGACATAACCATCATCATAACGGGCTACAAGAGTCCAGGCAAGATTCCACCATTCTTCTACAACCTGGTTGGCCTGCGTTTTACAGTATGTGGTGAGCAGTTCCTGCGCCTTTTTCGGGTCTTCTTTGTAAAGAGCAAGCGCCTGTTTATCCATCTCCTTGATACTTTCAATTAAAACGTACTCGATTTCGTCCTGCTTTTGCTGAATATCTTTGATCATATAGCTGTACTTCAGGCCAGCCCAGTTGGCCACAAAGTTAAAGGCCCACCACGCGCTTTCCTGGCTGAAGGCTGTAGTGTCACACGTGTAATATGGTGCGGCGATATTTAAGACACCCACGTAGAAAGGTACGTAGCAGGTGCTCATAGGGCTATCCGGACCGAACCAGAGCAAGCCCCCGATGGGATCCGGCAGCCAGCCGCGTGCCTGACAAACATAGCTGAATCCGCAGCGATAGATGGAAATCGGACGTTCCCATGCACCTTCCAGTTCAGCATTCGGATCACCGGTATCGCCCCCCGCATCCATGGGTCCGGGATAGCGGTAGGGAGAGCCGAAAGGTCCTGCTGTTATTCCTTTTGATTGATCAAACTCAGTCCCCTGATAGTAATCGCGATACAAACTCATGACATCGCGGACGCTAAGTTTCTTGTCCGGTTTAATGGAAAATGGATATTCATTCGTAAAGCCATCTTCAACCCACGGTGATTTTTCCTGCGAAGGTGCCATTCGCGCCTGCAAACGCCAGACCCGGCGGAGCGAATAGTAGGGATGGCTGTATTCTCCCAGACTGACGGTTCGCAGCCAATCCAACTTGCCATCTTCCGGTTTCCACCATCCATGTTTTTCAGCAATGGCATGAAGGTTTTTGGAATATAGCATGTTGGGATCATCAGGGTCGATTTCACGGATACGCAGCTCATTTGCCGCTACGAATACCTCGCCATCGGGTACTTTTTTTGCCACCCAAAGGCCGCCTGTGCCTTCAGGACTGGGGGCCATTTCTATGACCCAGCCTTCTTCAGTATCCCCGATGGGCAGTGTTTCGCCTGTGCCGTAGTAGCCGTAGTTTTCAATAAGATAACCGATCAATTCAACGGCTTCGCGTGCTGTTTTACAGCGTTCCGCCGCTACGCGACTCAGTTCAGCGCTGTAGAAAATAAGTTTGCCAGGTACCGGATCGGGTTGGATTTTGGTTCCGTCAGTGCACTCGCCGAACATAAGCTGATGTTCGTTCATGATGGCGTAGCTGCCATCAAAGTACGCATAAGTATGTTCGACTTGCGGAATATAACCAAGCGGTATGCTCTGAGGCTGATCGGAATTTTCATAGGTAGGACCACGTTGAGTACCGACATAACGGCGTAGCTCATACCCGTGATATTCCGGTCTGTTGCCTAACGATGCAGCATCGTAATATACAGGTCGTAATGATCCGGGTTTATGATCTGCGGCTGGCACATAAACCAGACGCTGATCGAACAATTCACTGTCGTCCGAATGAGCGACAATTACCGAGCCGTCCTGTGACGCCCCCCTGGTGACGAGCATGGTCGTACACGCCAGGGCCTGTATAGACACAATATTTATAATGCTTAAGATGAGTACTATGATGATTATTTTTATCATTTTCTTCATAATTAAAACTCCTTTCTATTAAATATTTGAAAAGTGTTGTTACCAAAGTCGACCTACTAGTCGACGTTATCGCGAATTACTGTCCAGTGCGTGATACCCATTAAGCTATTGTTAGAATTTCTTTCATGGTCATTATATTTTTTTTAAATTAGAATGTCAAATCGGAATGTCAAGGGGACGGTTCTTTTGACAATGACAATATCCTTAGCGTTTCCCGGTTTACTCCAACTAAAATAGCTATTCTCCTTTTTGATAAATTTGATTTTTTTATCAGTTGATGAATCAGGTTGTCCCTTTGCCTGATATGTTCTCTTTTTTTTAAGTCTTCTTTGTTTAGGTTTTCTGATTTTATATATTTATTTATATATTCTTTAACGTTTTCTTCGTTTATTTCAAACTCTATAATTTTTTTCATCTCCAGAAAGTTCTTTTCTTCATGCTTATCACTGTAATAAATAAATTCCTTTAGTGCTTTTTTTATATCTAGAGAAAATATTTCCAGTATTTCTTTTATTTCAGGGACCCCTGCCTTAACGGTTAATATTCTAATATAGTTGTTATAACTGCCCCATTTATATTTTTCCTTTTTAGTTATCCCTGCTTTCTCCGGGTTATTATGAACATATCTTATTACAGATAGCAAATAGGGCTCGTCTTCTATTGTTTCACTTTTATATCTATCCTGAAAGACATGCCCCACTCTTTTATATTTTTTATTAAAATAATAGGCGTAGCCAGTAGCAATCTTTTTAATTACTTTTGATATTGGTTCTTTTTGCTCTTTGATAACCAGGTGTAGGTGATTATTCATTACACAATAGGCATATAATTTAAAGGCTCCGTTTGCTTTCTTTTTAATAACTGTCTTAACAATTTTTTCCTTGTCTTCTTCGTCAATAAATATGTTTTTTCTTTCATTCCCCCGGAGCATGATGTGATATATTCCCGTTTTACTGTATTGTCTGGGATATCTGGGCATTTTATCTCCTCCTTACTATTTATGTCATTTTATTCCTTTGGTGCAATATTGTCAATAGAACCGTCCCCTTGACACTTGGAACCGTCCCCTTGACACTTGCATAATTTCTTAGTAATTAGTAATATAAAATAAAGGGATGGCTGTTAATACCAAAAAGATACGATTTTAATCCAATTAGATTAACTGTTAACTGAAATTAACGGGCATTTAAGAGGAGGAGGAAATGCGTGGAGAAGAATATGGAATGGATAAAAAATACAAAAATTACAAAGAAAAAAGGTGATTAAAATGTCAAAAAAAATATTTTTAGTAGCATTGATTTTAATTTTACTATGCAGTCTTTTTGCTATTTTCCTATCCGCTTCAGCCCAAAAACAAACAGGGACAAATGATGCAAGTTCAGTAGATTCTATATTAGAAGGTAAGATATCTATCGGTAAAGATGGGGAAATTAAAATAATAGCAAAAAGAGACTTTGAATTAGAAGAGCTGGTATCAGAATTCAAGAAAAAAGGGTTAAAAATTGGACTTGCCTTAGGCGGTGGTTCTGCCCGGGGGTTTGCTCATATAGGAGTAATTCAGGTATTGCAAGCATATGGTATACCCATTGATATAATTGCCGGTACAAGTATCGGTTCATTAGTAGGCTCTCTTTATGCTGCAGGTGATTCCATTGAAAATATGGAAAAGGCGGTCTTGTTATTAAATAAAAGAAAAATGCTTTCTTTGATGGACTTTACTATCCCTCGCTCCGGTTTGATTCGTGGAAATAAAATAGAAAATATGCTCATTGATTGGGGATTAGAAGATAAAACCTTTGATGAACTTAATATCCCTTTTGCTGCAGTAGCTACTGATATAGAAAGCGGGGAAAGGGTTATCTTACATCAAGGGAAAGTAGCTGATGCGGTAAGAGCAAGCATATCTATACCGGGAATATTTATCCCGGTAAAATACGATGACCGTTATCTGGTAGATGGAGGAGTAGTAGACCCTGTCCCCGTAGATTTAGCAAAAAAAATGGGAGCTGATATTGTCATTGCTGTTAGTCTGGCTATCAAAATACAACCCACAACTAATAAAATAATAACCTTTGATGAAAAGTCCGGTAATTTAGAAAATACAAAAGATTCAATCATTGCTATTATGAATTCTATCTTAAAAGAAGAAAGTATTTCCTTAAAAGAAAAAATGAATAATGGTAGTAAAGATGAAAAATATCCTGACATTGTTAAAATAATTACTAACTCT
>JAHIPN010000101.1 GCA_018894595.1 bacterium | reverse complement strand
CCCACTCCAAATTTATTTGAAGATTTAGGACACCGTGATTTTACTATCAATGCTTTAGCCTGGAGAGAAGAGGAAGGGGTAATCGATTATTTTAACGGGTTAGAGGATATCAAACAGAAGATGATAAGGGGAGTAGAAGATCCTGTAGAGAGAATAAAAGAGGACCCGTTGAGAATGCTAAGGGCAATTAGGTTGGCCTGTGAACTCGATTTTAAAATAGATAAAGTTACCCTTCAGGCAATAGAAGAAAATAGTTTACTGATTAAAAAAGTCAGCCCGGAGAGGATTAGAGATGAATTCATTAAAATACTGCTGAGTAATTATCCCCGAAGAGGATTTATATTATTGCATCGGCTGGGGCTGTTAAGATTTATTATGCCTGAATTGCAAAAGTGTGCGGGAATTTATAGAGAAAATTTTCGCGAGGGAGAAGATTTATTGGACCATACTTTAGATATGGCGACCAGCCTACCTTCAGATTTAAGCTTGCGGTTATCGGTTATATTATATAATATAAAGAGCATATCTCACTTAAATGAAAAAAAACAAATTGTTGTTAAAATATTGCAGCGGTTAAGATTTAAAAATGCGGTGATTAGAAAAGTAAATATGCTAATTCAGGAAAATTGGCAAGTCCTAAATTTTTCTAAAAAAATAAATATAAGATGGCTTGCTTCCAGAATAGGTATGGAAAACCTAGAAGATGCCTGGGAATTAAAGAAAGCACTTATCAAGGAAAGCCGAAGCTCTGAAAAATCTAAATCAGATGAAATCGAAAGAACAGAAAATAATATAAGAGAAATCCTGCAGGAAAGACCACCTGTATCACTTAAAGATTTAGCCGTAAAGGGTAAAGACCTAATTGAATTAGGATACAAAGAAGGAAAAAGTATTAGCGAAGCTTTGAAGAAGCTTTTAGATATTGTTATTGATAAACCAGAGTTGAATAAAAGGGAGATATTATTGGAGTTTGCTGAGGAACAGAAGAAGTAATCTTGCCAAAATAAGATAGTTATGATAAATTTTCTTAAAAAAAGAGGATAAACTAAATGAGTATGTTTGAAATTATTATGTTGGTCTGTTTTGGGTAGCCTGGCCATTTTCTATCTACAAGTCATATACTTCAAGGAGTAATGCCGGGAAGAGTATATTTTTTTTACTTGTTGTACTTACAGGATATCTTTCCGGGGTGTTACACAAGTTGACCCATAGTTTTGACCCGGTGATTTATTTGTATATGTTAAATTTTTGTTTAGTGTTTACTGATATAATTTTGTTCTTTAGGAATAAAAGAATAAATGATGTTAATTAGACCGCGAGTTAGATTTTAATAAATTTTTTAAAATTTTTGCCGAGAAGAAACAGTAAGGAAATTCTCTGAAAGTATAAACTTTAGATTGTTTCATCTTTTCTTCTTCATCTTCTAACTTTTTACTTAGCTCATATTTTATCGGTCTTACTTTTTCTCCCATAAAATTATTTATAGCTTTGATCTCCTCAGAAATCTTACGTTTTTCAATAGGTGAAAGAGTCTCTTTAATTTTTTTAATTAATTGAGTTTTTTTCTCGGCCAGCTCCCCAATTTGATTTTTCTCTTTTTTGGTTAAAGACAATTCATCAATATATCTCTGCGGGTTAAATTCCAGGTCTCTTATCTTCTTCTTTAGGGCAGATATTTTAGAATTAGATGTGCCGGAGGAGGATTTAAAATTGAGATACAAAGTGCAGGAGACAACTAAAAAGTGAGGAGGTTCAACTTTAAAAAATTCTCTGATGATTTCATCGGTTACCAGGTCATATTTTGCTCCTCCTAATCCGTGAATAAAAAGGTCAGAGATAAATAGACGATTGTATAAGGTTAATAAAAGTGCTTTTGGTCTTATTTTTAATCCCCGTTCTTTGAGAAGGGTTTTTAAGGAGGACAAAGATTTTAAACCATCTTCTTCTATAAGAAATATTTTACCATAAGAATCGTTGTAGAGATAATTTCCTTCTTCCTCTCTTAGAATAAAAATTTTTCTCCTTTGGTCTCCCTCTTTCCAGATCCAGAAAGGAATCTCGATAAGATTTTCCTTAATCATTAAATTGGGTGAGGGGTGTGCCTGGGTTCTGATTTTAAATAATTTTCTGTATTCATCCAATTTTTTATTATAAATCTCAGAAAAAGATTTAATGTTTTTGATAATTTCTAAAAAGAAGGAGAGAAATTCGTCACTGTTGCAGATTTGAGAAAAAGGAATTTCCAGGTAAGTTGGTTCAATTTCTTTCTCATAAAGGTGGCGGGCTAAACCGAGGAATTCTCCCAGGTTAGCTCTTTTATTATTTTGGCTGCAACGGCGGGAAGAATCTTCCAGGCACCGGCCAAAATTTTTAAAATTATTTAAAATGTCTTTATTTTCTGATTCCAGGGGTTTGAGTCTACGGCTGATATCCCGGTTAAATTTAGTAATCAGTTCCAAAGAAGGGCAGGGGTATTCTTCAAAAGGAAGGTTTGGAGCAAAAGACGGAGATAAGAAATTAACCCTTTCTAATTTTAAATTCCCGGTTGAAGAGAGAGCGGGCAAAGAAAGATTAAGGTCTTTACAGATATCATTATCCAGGATAATATTTAATCCCAAAGACTTTTCCAGAAGAGAAGATTTTAAAAGTTCGTTTAAAAAGATGTTTTTAATCCATATCCCGGGATGAAAAAATACCGGTTGATGTCCGGTTTGGATAATATATTGGTAGGCAGGGTTGATTTTTTCTTCAATATCAGGATCAAATTTTTTACTAAATTCTAAAGCCCTCTGAATAACTTCTTTTCGACAATTTTCCCTCACTCCCCTAAAAGGTTGATT
>JAHIPN010000100.1 GCA_018894595.1 bacterium | reverse complement strand
TTTTAAATGTCAAGTTATTTATGACGCACTACACTAGCTGATTTATTTTAGTTTGCTTTTCTTTATTTACTTTCGAATTAGGTGTAGCATAATCACCTTCATCATCAATAATAACTTTTTCATTAATATTCCCAATTTTATCAATAAGTTTTTGCAAGTCTTTTGAATTTTTTTTGCAAAATATTATCCATTCCTGGTTTCCAATATGAACATTTGGATCAATAATTTCGGTAAAATTCTTAGGAGAAGGATCTAGCCCTGATACTGAAAATCTTTTTAAGTTCTGACTTAACAGGTCAACATTATCATTTATTAGAATTATTACTACTTTATGCCCTGCATCTAGAAGTTTTGCTGTAAGAATTATCATCATTTCTGTTTTGCCGCTCTGAGGGTCACCATAAATACAAAAAGATCTTATACCTTCTGTTATGTTTTTCATTCCTTTACTTATAACTTTTTGAAAGCGTTCAATATTTATTCCTTTATTAACAAGACGGCCTATTTGAATATCAAATCGATTTTTTGGCTTTTGCTCATTTATATATTTAGTTATATCAAACATAATATTACCTTCTCTCTTTCTTTGCTTTGTTTTTAATTATTACATGACTTCCATCTAAATCGACTCTACAATTGCGCTCACCTTTCTATTAGATATTTTTTAAGTAAATATCCCACCTTTATCCGTGTCAGGAAACGCTTCCTTATTGCACTGTCACATTTTAAACAACATAATAATTTTCATTTATTTAATTTCTGCATTATTATTAAATGTTTAAATCCTCTCAAATAAAAATTATATCTTTTTGCTCTCTCGTGCCAAATACCGGTATTCGAGGATTGATTATGTCTCGTAACACATATAAGATCAACCGGCGTGAAATACTTTTCAAGCATAGAATATATTTTAAATCCTACTGGTGTAAATTTTTTCTTTTTTGCTTGGTCCCCAATAAGCCAGGCTATATACTTCCGAGCTTTTAAAATACGGTATGCTTCTTTTGCAACTTTCTCCATTTCTTCAAAAAATAAAGGATTTTCACAGGATATTTTACCAATATTATCAGGATGATCATTATATTTTATGTTGTCTGAATAGGGAGAATCAATAAAAACAAAATCTACAGTTTCATCGTTTAAAGGCAATTTTCTTGCATCTGCTTGTTTTATATCTTCTCGGTAAGGAACAATATCAAAACCTAATACTTTTCTATTCTCTTCTTCACAAACATCAATAGTGGTCCCACTTCCACACATTGGATCTATTACTAAATCACCTTCTTTAGTATACCTTTGAATTAAATTCCAAATAATAAAAGCCGGGGTTACACCTGAATATTTATTGTTTCCGTGAGGTTTATCTCCATAATTTTGAGTTGGGAAATCCCATAATGTTGTGGTTTCAAATATAGGTTCTTTATTTGCCATTTTTTAGTAGTCCTTTTAAATCTTCTATAAAATGTTCAAAGAGTTTAACTTTATTGCTTTCTTCAATTTCTTCTTCGGTTAAAACGTAACTACCATCTAAGTCTACTTCCACAATGGCTCTCCCCTTTTTCATTGGCTTCTTGTAGGTTAAAGTTCTATCTTCATCTGGTGTAACAAAGTAAACTCGGATATGTTTTGTGACCTCATCTTGCAAGAGTTTAAGTTTCCAGTAACCAGTTTGGGCTATTCTTTCTCTCAAAGTTACTTTACTTGAAACAACTACTAAAACTTTACAGCTGTCCGGATTATAAATAATAATATCCACATCAGGTAAATGTAGACCAAATTCCCCATAATCAATTACTAAATTTCTTTTAACCTTACTCAACTCTAAAGGTAAATTCACTGATCTTTCCAGTTTATTACCATTAACTACTTTCAATCCGAGATCTTCAACCTCTTCGGTAATAATGAATTGAATTAATTTTTCTAAATTTTTGCCTTTAAACGCCCTCCAGCTTTGCTCATGATCTCCGCCTAGAGTAGGATGTTTTGACCAATCCTTTTTGTGAAATTCCTTTGCTTCTTTTAATAATTGTGAAATATGTTTGTACGTATTAGCACCAAATTGTTTTTTCTTTTGCAAATATAATTTCTTCAAATCTTCAAATTTCATGTTTTTACTCCTTTAATCCGATTATGATATATTCTATAGGGTAGGCTTCTGAGTTTGCGTAGTGATTACTGGCAAATCTCCCTGTTTTTAAATCTCTTTTTTGAGGTAATATTTTTGAGGGAATATTTCTTTTTATTATTCTGTCGATAATGAATCCTGAATACTGTAAGCTTTCCGCAAAAACTTCGGCATTTAAAATATTCACTCCCCTTAAAGATGTATCGCCAATTACATAGCAGCACCTTCCTCCGCTTTTTAAAATACGATAACTTTCATCGAATACTTCTTGCATATCAATAAAAAAAGTCTTAATTTCATTTGCCATTTTTTTATTGATTTCTTGCATTTTATTGACAATTTCTTGTGCTATATTGCTTTTTAACTTCTTATCATTACTATATTTATGTGCAGAACCGATAAATTCTTTCCTGTATTCAGATAGATTGTCTACAAAATCTAACCAGATAGTAGAAAGCTGGTGTAAATCTGCATATTCGTAGCTGGTTACATAGGGGCTTGAACTAATTATTAAGTCTACTTCATCGCTAGATGTGGGTTGGGTTT
>JAHIPN010000099.1 GCA_018894595.1 bacterium | reverse complement strand
CCAGTGCTACCCCTCGAGGAGCTTGGACTACTACTACTCCCGCAGGAAAAGTTATTCCAGGGAAGACTCAATATCATAAAAATCTTACTGAAATAGTTGCTGCCCACAATATTCCTTATGTAGCTCAAGCTAACCCTTGGAGATGGAATGACCTTATAGAAAAAGCCCGTAAGGCTTTCTATACCGATGGGCCAGCTTTCATTAATGTCTTATCTCCTTGCCCACGTGGATGGAGATTTGATTCTAAAGATACTATTAAAATATCCAAACTTGCAGTACAGACTAATTTCTGGCCTTTATACGAGGTAGAGAACAGAGTATGGAAATTAAATTATAAACCAAAAGAAAGAAAACCTATCAAAGAGTGGATGAAGGCTCAAGGGAGGTATAAACATCTCTTTAGGCCAGAGAATGAGCATATCATCAAAGAAATTCAGGAAGAGTTAGATAGAAATTGGGAAATATTACTGGCCAAATGTAGAGAAAAATAGACCATTCGTTAGTTTGTATCAATTCTGATATTTTTTAAGAATTAAGATACTACAAATATTTACTTTCCAATTTTTTCTATTTTTACATTCATAGTAAAAAGCCAGATTATTTAGTGTTGTACAAAATAATTGATATTTGGAATTAGTTACACACCTGATTACAGGGAATAGAAGTAAACGAAGATACTTTAACTCTTAATGTAATAGATAAAGTATGGGCTAGGGGGGAGGGATTTTTTTAAAAAATATAAAAAAAGCAAGATTTTACCTAATAATGCAATTATATCTATAGCATTAATGTTTTTTGTTTTGTAAAATTATATTATTTTATAAATATAGGAGGTAACGTTATGGTAGATTTAAATAATGTATCTGAATCTTTACAAAGGGGAGACGCAGAAAAAGTAGAAGAACTTGTTAAAAAAGCTTTAGAGGAGAATTTATTACCCAAGGATATTTTAGAAAATGGTTTAATTAAGGGAATGGATATTATTGGGGCAAAATTTAAGAAAAATGAAGTGTATGTTCCGGAAGTTTTAATCGCTGCTCGAGCAATGCATGCAGGAATGGACATTCTACGACCTAAGTTAGCTGAAACAGGAGTGAAAAACATAGGTACAGTAGCAATAGGCACTGTAAAGGGAGATTTGCACGATATTGGAAAAAATTTAGTAAAAATGATGTTAGAGGGTGCAGGCTTTGAAGTTATAGATTTAGGAATAGATGTGTCTGTAGATAAATTTGTAGAAGCTATAACAGAATATCAGCCTAATGTATTGGGAATGTCTGCTCTTTTAACTACTACTATGATTCAAATGCAAGAAGTAATTAAAGCAATTAGTGATGCCGGTCTTAGAGATAAAGTAAAGATAATGATTGGGGGAGCACCTATAACTCAAAATTATGCTGATCAAATTGGAGCAGATGGCTATTCTCCTGATGCTGCTTCTGCAGTAGATAAAGCAAAAACTTTTGTAGCCTAAATATTTATATATTTTTAAACAAATACAAAGACCATTAATTTTCAATTTGATATGGCAATCAATTAGGGAAATTCATTTGAGGAGGAAATTAATTTTTGTCTAATTCATCTGTTTTAGTAATTGGCGCAGGTATTGCCGGAATTACTGTAGCTCAGAGACTTGCAGAAAATAATATTAAAGTATATTTAATAGAAAAAGAATCTTATATAGGTGGGCAAGCACTTTCCTATGGATGTAAAGGAGTAGAGAGTTGTAATGAATGTTCAGTATGTCTATTGCAGAGGAAAGTAAAAGATGCAGAAGGATATTTTTCTGAGATAATTTTTAAAACTAATTCTGAAATAGAAGAAGTGAAGAGAGAACATAATTCTTTTTCAATTACCATAAAGAAAGAAATAGCATTTATAGACCCTGATAAATGCCAGGGGTGTGGGCTTTGTGAAAAATTATGTCCTTCTTCGGCGATTTCTGTTTCTCATCCTCAATCTATACCGCGCGCTTATATTATTAATAAAGAAAATTGTCTAAATTTTAAAAATGAAGAGTGTCATGTCTGTATAGATGGTTGTCCTTTTGAAGCGATAAATTTTAACCGCAAAACCAAGAAAGAAGTTTTATCTAATATTTCCGCCATTGTTATTGCTACCGGTTTTAAGCCATTCGACCCCAAAGAAAAGGTTGAGTATGGGTACGGAATAAATGAGAATGTTATAACTGCTACAGAATTAGAAAAACAAATTTATACCAAGGGTTATGTTTTTCGACTTTCAGATAAAAAAATAGCGAAAAAAGTAGCAATTATACAATGTATTGGAAGCAGGGATAGAAGTATTAATAATCCGAATTGTTCTCGAATCTGTTGCGGTTATGGAATGAAAATGGCCCGCGTTATAAAAGAAAATGATTCGGAAGCTGAAGTTTCAATATTTTATATGGATATTCAGCCTTTTGGCAAAGAATTTACTAAATTTTTTACCGAATGCAAAGAAGATTATGATATTCAGTATCTCAGATCTACTCCTTCTCAAATTAGACAAGACAAAGAAGGGAAAATTAAGATAAGATATGAAGACCCCCAGGATGGAACTATTAAAAAAAAGTATTTTGATTTAGCTGTTTTGTCAACCGCAATGAATCCTGAAAAAGAATATGAAAAAATGGTAGAAAATATGAATTTGTGGGTAAAAGAAGATGGATTTTATGAAAATCCTGATCCCGTTCATACAACCAAAACGAATCAAAAAGGAATTTTCATAGCGGGAAGCTGCCAGGGTCCGAAAGATATAAATGAATGTATCGCTAATGCCGAACACGCAGCTTTAGAGGTTATGATATTTCTTAAATCAAAATAGGAACCATGGTTATTTAAAAATATGCATGTTTTGTTTTATTTAAATCATCAGCTCCAAGCATATATTGTAAGTGATGAGCGTTAAAGATGTATCTTTAATTATCAGATTTTACGAGGAGAAGTTATTATGCATAAGATGAAAAAAATAGGCATCTTCCTTTGTAGCTGTGGAGATACTATTTCCCAAACAGTTAATTATAAGAAAATGATTAAGCATTTCAATAGTTTTAACGAAATTTCAGTAATTGAAAAAATTGATTTTATGTGTAAACCGAAAAACTTAATTGAACTTAGAAAAAAGATTAAAGATAGCAGGTTAGAGGGTGTAATAGTAGCCGCCTGTTCTCCCCAATTAAAAGGCACTATTTTTAGAAAAGCCATAGAAGAGGCAGGGATAAATTTTAATTTGTTATCACTGGTAAATCTTAGAGAACAGTGTGCCATGGTTTATAAAGAAAAAAATTGTGCTACCGCATATGCAATTGATTTAATAGAGGGCAATATAAGGAGATTAAAATTAAGCCAGCCGATTTTATCAGAAACTACGAAAGTGAATCAAAGTACTTTGATAATCGGAGGGGGATTTTCCGGTTTGCAAACCGCAATTAATCTGTCAAATTTAGGTTGTAAAACGATACTGTTGGAAAGAGAAATTTCTTTAGGGGGAAGCCGTAATCAATCCCTCCAATTTGTAGATAATAAAACGGAATTTTCTCTAATGGATTTAATTGATAAGAATATAAAGAAAGTCAACAGTAATCCATTATTACAGGTATTTACTCAAAGCGAACTGATATCCTTAGAGGGAGAGCCGGGAAATTTCAAGGCTATTATTGAGGTAAAGAGTAAAAATAAAAAAAAGGTAAGAAAAAACCTTAATATCGGAGCGGTAGTTTTAGCAACAGGTTGCCAGAATTATTTTCCTACAGAAAAATATGGAATTGAACTATCTTCTCAGGTAATCACTCTTTCCCAACTGGAAAAGTTATTGAACTGTAAGGAAGATTTAAAAAACGTTAATACCGTGTGTTTTATAAACGGAATAGTAAATGATGACCAAAGGTTAAAAGGCGGCAAGCTTTTACTACAGGCTTTGGGGCTAATTAATAAATATCAGATACAAGTATATATTCTTTGTAAAAACGTATATGTGGCCGAAAATGGTTTGGAAGAGTTGTATCAGCAAGCGAGAGAAAAGGGAATAGTATTTTTAAAATACGAAGACAAAAAACCTGAAATATTATTGGGAAAAGATGATGAGAAGATAAAAGTATTATTTACCGATGAACTTTTACTAAAAGATAATGTTCATTACAAAGAGGGAGAAATTATAATTCCTTGTGATTTATTAGTATTAGAAGAAGAAATAATACCTGCAAGCGGAGCTGACGAGCTATCTGAGATGCTGCAAATCAATTGTGATGATGAGGGATTTTATCAACAAAGAAATATTAGTCTTCAGCCAATTTTCACCAATCGAAAAGGTATTTATACGGTAGGGTCATGCGGGGGGCTAAAAAATATTAACAGAACTTTAGATGATTGTGCAATGGTCTCTTTGGAAGTGCATGACCTATTAAAGGAAAAAGTTATTAAATATAATCTTGACCGTGCCGTGGTAGATAATGATAAATGCACCCTTTGTTTAACTTGCATGCGTGTTTGTCCTCATAAGGCTATACAATTAGAAAATGATGCGGAACCAAACCAAATAAAAATTGCCGTTAACCCTCTTGCTTGCGAGAGTTGTGGAATATGTGTCAGCTGTTGTCCCGCAAGCGCAATTTCTTTACCCGGCTATGAAAACGAACAGGTAACATCTGAAATAGCGGATTAAATAGGCCAGATTCAGATAGTTAAAATTATAAGTTTTGCAGTTAATAATTTTCAGGAAGGATTAACATTATCTATGGATTTAAAGAAAAAAAATGATTTTATTCCTAAAATAATAGTATTATGCTGTGAAAATTCAGCTTATCGGGCAGCTGATATGGCGGGGACATTAAAACTGTCTTTTCCTGAAAGTATTAAAATTATTTCTTTTCCTTGTATTGGAAGAGTTGAGGAAATTCATATTTTGCATGCTTTAGAGAATGGCGCTGATGGAGTAATGGTGATGGGTTGTTTAGAAGATAGTTGTAAATTTTTAGACGGAAATATCCGAGCCAAAAAAAAGGTTATATATTTAAAAGAATTGTTATCAGAAATAGGTATAGATGATGCCCGGGTAGAATTTTACAATATATCTCCTAATATGGGGGCAAAATTCGTAGAGCTAATTACTGAAATGAATAAAAAAATCAAAGAGTTAGGTCCTTTATTTAAAAAAGATATTATT
>JAHIPN010000098.1 GCA_018894595.1 bacterium | reverse complement strand
CCAGCCTTTTATCATCCATTCCTAAATGATAAAAAGCCTTACCGTAATCCGGTTGTAATTGTATTGCCTTCTCAAAGTTATCAATTGCCTTTTGATACTCTCCGATTAGCTCATAGGTAATTCCCAAACCATAATACGTTTGAGCATCATCGGGGTCAAGTAGTAAAGCTTGCTGGAAGGCGGCAATAGACTCATTATATCTTTCTAATTCATTATACACCAATCCCAGGCCATAATGAGCGCTGGCAAAATCGGGTTTACTGCGAATGGCCTGTTTAAAGGCTTCCAATGCATCTTTATTTTTTTGAAGCTCCAGATAGGCAAGCCCCAATCCGTAATAAGCTGAATTATAATCGGGTTTTAAATTGATAGCATTTATATAATAGGTTACGGCTTTTTCGAATTGATTAGTATTTCTAAATATTTTTCCGATTTGGAAATGAGCTTCCGCGTGACCCGGGTCTAATTCGATAACCTGCTGGAAATAAGTAAGCGCTTCTTCGTATTGTTTTTTATTTTCTAATAAATCAACACCCTGAAAGTACAGTTCTTCTATTGATTTGTCTTGACTAAAACTGACACTACTGCCCGAAGCTACAAAGATAATAATCAAGATCAAAAAAATAATGAGTATATGTGAATTCTTCATCCCCTACCTCCTGCACATATTTCCAAATATTTTATGTAGGACAGATTACCAGCAACCGAAATATTTTAAATGGAATAATTCTTGCAGTGTTTCATTTATTATAATATATTTTGATGGTTAATACATTATTTTAACATATTATATGTAAAAAGGGGGACAGGATTCTTTTTATACAATACTAAAATAAATAAAGATAAAAAAGTGGCCTGTCCCCTTTTCCTTACTCTATATTCTTTGCGGCAAAAAAATCATTTGCTAATTCTTGAATGAATTCTCTAATTAACTTCTTTACTTCCTCCGGGATTTCTTCTCTTAAACCTTCCCTTAGAACCTTTCTTTCCCAAAAATTATGCAGTTGATTGCCCGCCTTAGCTTCCGCATAATAAGGCATCGAATCACCACTCCCCATAATCCATATCATAAAGGTTAGACTACCAAATCTTTTCCTATCGGCAAGCGAAGTGCTCTCCACAATCATCCTCAGACTATAAGGATTTTTCAGTTTGGGAGAAAAAATCTCCTTAAGCTGATCTAATATATAAGGTCTTATTTTATTCTCGTAAAGACCCATATCTTTAGCACTGCTCCCTTTAATATGCACCACTACGGAAGAAAAAAATTCTACTTCCTTAAACTCTTCATAGGGATTTTCCTCCTGCGCATAGGACACCATGTCGGTTAAAGCGAAAACTAATATCACTGCAAAAATAAATACTAACTTTTTCATTACAACCTCCTTTCAGGGCACTTTTTGGACATATTCGGGGTATTCCTTATTTTATTTTTCATTCTCATAATGTTTCTTCATCTCTTCATTAGATGGTAGGGCAAGTATTTCGTCTATAACCGCTTTTACCTGCTCAAAAGATTTGGTCATGGGATCTCTTATTAGTATTTCTTGAAGTATCCTTTTATCACCAGATACGAATGCTTCCAATGCCCACTCCATCCTTAACATTCTTGGGGCGAGATACATATTCATTATCCGCTTTGGTATAGGAGGGTTTATCTCCTCCGGATGAATGCCTTTCTGGTCTACAATTACCGGTACTTCTACTACTATATCCTCGGGAATACCCGGTATTATTGGTCCTTTATTTGAAATATTTAGTACAAACCTTTCCTGACCTCCATTGACCAATGCATCGATAAATTGAATATGTTGTTCTCCGCTCTTAACATCAGGGGGAAATTCTTTCAAAAGATTAATAGATTGATCTGAGGCAAGCTTAAAACTTTTATCTGTTGAGGCCTTCAAATGATTTTCCTGATACCACGCCCAGCCTAAATCAGAATCTACTCCTCCCCAGGACTCTCCATACCATTTTTTCTTAGCCTCCAGATTGTAATGATATTTCCAGCTCCCATTCCTAATACTATCTCCTATGGGCATTCTTCCATAAAATTTGTACATATCTATCGCCGCAGGACTCATTTGGTCATCAAAAGGATCT
>JAHIPN010000097.1 GCA_018894595.1 bacterium | reverse complement strand
GGTCTTAATCTCTACACCTATTTTGCCCCGATAAAACGGATGATACTTCATGGCGAACATCTTCGGTTCATTAGCCTTTGCCAAAAGCTCCTCTTTGGTTAGTTTTTTATTCATCATACCCTCCTTTAAAAATTTATTTATAGTTATACAGCCACATATTTACGCTGACAGGAATTACTGGGGTCACAGGAATTACTGGGGTCAAATCTTTATTCTTGACAAATAGTTTAATTAACTGTCAAGAATAAAGATTTGACCCCATGCCTTTTTCAAATCTGAGTGTATATAAGATAATTGTATACATTATACAATATTTTAATAGTAATACATTTATTTTAAAAGTCAAGGTTTTTTGAGAGTTTTTTTGAGAAAATATTAGAAAAAAGAAACCAAACTTAATTATATCTTGCAAATTCTTAGAATCAAAAGAAGTAGATTTTCCGAAAATAATATTAATTTAATTAATCATTATTTTTCCTCTAATATCCTCTTGGCTGACTTGATAGATTCCTCTACCCTTTTTAAAGAAGTCCCTCCAAAAGAATCCTTGGTCTCAACAACGGACTGTGGTTTTAAAATTTCTAAAATCTCTTCTTTAAAATCCTTATGAAATGATTTTAATTCCGATATAGCTAATTCTTCTAAAGATTTCTTGTTTTCCAAACAATAGAGGACAATTTTACCTATCAATTTGTGAGCTTCTCTAAAAGATAAACCCTTTTTCACTAAATAATCTGCTAATTCGGTAGCAGTAGAAAAATCTCCCTTGGTGCTTGTTTCCATCTTTTTTTTATTAACCTGCATGGTCTCTATCATCTTACTCATTAAGAATAAAGAAGTTTCTAAAGTAGATACGGTATCAAATAAAGGTTCTTTGTCTTCTTGCATATCATGATTATAAGCCAGGGGTAAGGCCTTCATCATAGTTAGAAGATTTATTAAATTTCCATAGACCCGCCCGGTTTTTCCTCTGATTAATTCTGCAGCATCAGGATTTTTCTTCTGAGGCATAATACTGCTGCCCGTACAGAATGAATCATCCAATTCAATAAAATTAAATTCTTTAGAAGACCATAATATGATTTCTTCACTTAAACGGCTCAAATGCATCATTAAGATAGCAGAAGTTGATAAAAATTCTAAAATAAAATCTCTATCGCTTACCGCATCAAGACTATTCTCTGAGATTCCGCTAAAACCAAGTTGTGAAGCTACAAATTCTCTATCAATGGGGAAAGAAGTGCCTGCTAAAGCAGCAGAGCCCAGAGGTAAAACATCTACCCTTTTATATAAATCTTGCATCCTTCCCTTATCCCGTTCAAACATATAAAAATAAGCCATCAAGTGATGAGAAAAAAGGATAGGCTGGGCATGCTGAAGGTGGGTATATCCTGACATAATTATCCCTAAGTGTTTCTGGGCCGACGACAAAAGAGATTTTTGTAAGTCTTTAAGTAAATCCTGGATTTTTAGAATTTCTTCTTTTAAATACATCCTTTCATCAAGAGCTACCTGATCATTTCTGCTTCGGGCAATATGTAACTTCCCGGCCGCAGTCCCAATTTTTTCTTTTAATTTGTTCTCTGCCCAGGAGTGAATATCTTCTGCTTCTTTTGTGACAATTTCTACTTTACCCTCGTGTATTTCTTTTAGAATTTGCCTTAATCCTTCAACGATTTTATTTTTTTCTTCTTTGGTAATAATTTTGCATTTTCCTAACATCTGAGCATGGGCGATACTCCCTAGGAGATCATATTTTACTAATTTCTTATCAAAAGAGAGGGAGGAGATAAATTTTTCCATCTCTTTATTTATATTTTTTTTAAATCTTCCGCCCCATAGTTTTTCCATCATCTTCCTCCTGATATAATATCTGATTACACAGATTAAAGACATTGGGCGTATGGCAATACGCCCCTACTTTTTTCTTTGTAAACTCGGAACTCGTAACTTGCAACCCACATCTTATTACTCATTACTTATTACTCATTACTGCACTTTTTGTTCACCGAAGAATATACCTTGGTGGGCAGGCCCCATAGTTCAATAAATCCTTTAGCAAAATCTTGATTGAAAGTGTCTCCCTGATCATAAGTTGCTAAATTAAAATCATATAATGAATTTTTAGATTTCCTTCCCACTATCACACAATTACCTTTAAATAATTTTACTTTTATAGTTCCTGTTACCTTATCCTTAATTACTTTTACAAAACCATCCAAAGCCTCTTTTAAGGCAGAAAACCATAGGCCATAGTAAGTTAATTCAGAATATTTTTGAGAAATAATCTGTTTAAAATGGGATAATTCTCGAGGATAAACCAACCCTTCTAAAGACTGATATGCCTTTAGCAAGATAGTTGCACCTGGGCATTCATAGATTTCTCGAGATTTAATCCCTACTAATCTATTCTCTACCATATCTATTCGTCCTACTCCATTTTCTCCTCCAATTTTATTTAAGTTCAAAATTAAATTCACCAGAGACATCTTCTCTCCATTTATACTCTGCGGTACTCCCTTTTCAAAATATATCTCCAGATAGATTGGTTTATCAAGAGCCTTCTCTGGGCTTACCGTCCATTCATAAACTCCTTCTTCCGGTGGCTCCATCCAGGGATCTTCTAATGCTCCGCATTCAATAGACCTCCCCCATAAATTCTGATCCACACTGTATGGATTTTCTAAATCTACGGGGACAGGAATGTTATATTTTTTGGCATATTCAATTTCTTCTTCCCGGGTAAATCCCCATTCTCGAGCTGGAGCAATCACCTGCAAATCAGGATTTAGAGCAGCAATAGAAACTTCAAATCTTACCTGATCATTACCTTTGCCAGTACAGCCATGAGCAATAGCTTCAGCCTGTTCTTTTTCGGCAACCTCAACCATAATTTTTGAAATTAAGGGTCGGGAATAAGCTGTAGCTAAAGGATAATTTGACTCATAAACCGCACCTGCTTGCAGCCCTGGTAGAACATATTCCTTTGCAAATTCTTCTTTGGCATCAATAACATAAGATTTACTCGCTCCAACTTTAAGAGCCTTTTCTTTTACATATTCTAAATCACTATTCTGACCCACGTCAACTGCTACTGCAATTACTTCATCACAATAATTCTCCTTTAACCATTTAATGGCTACTGAGGTATCTAATCCCCCAGAATAAGCCAATACTACTTTTTTCATTTTTTGTATATTCCTCCTTATTTTTTATTACTTTTTATTCATCACGGCAACGCCGTGATGCTACAGCACAATATATTGTGTGGAAATTGCGATACATTTTGCTTTTTACTATTTTGTTCATTTTTTAGGTTGCAATCATATATTACTAATTCCCAATTTCACAGGAACGATAGAGCTAAATATTTTATCTAAAACTTCTATTAGATAATCTATTTCTTCTTCCTTTACAATTAACGGAGGGAGGAAACGTAAAACTTTTTTAGCAGCACAATTAATTAATACTCCTTCTTCTATGCATTTTTTTACTATCTCCTGACCTTCTTCTTTTAATTCCATCCCCACCATCAGGCCTAAACCTCTTACTTCTTCTATCTTCTCTGGATACTTTTCTTTGAGACCTTTTAATTTGTCTTTAAAATATTCTCCCTTTTTCTGACACTTCCTAACTAAATCTTCCTCTTTTAAAACTTTTAAATAAGCTATCGCTACTGCACAGGCCACAGGATTACCACCAAAAGTAGTTCCGTGATCACCTGGCTTAAAAGAAGAAGCTATATTATCTTTGGCAATAAATGCTCCGATAGGTATCCCCCCTCCCAAAGATTTGGCAATAGTTAAAATATCCGGCTCCACACCATAATGTTGGTAAGCAAACATCTTTCCGGTTCGACCCAAACCGCACTGGATCTCATCAAAGATTAGCAATATTCCTTCCTTATTACATAATTCTCTTAATCCCTTTATAAATTCCTGAGTAGCAATTTTTATACCACCTTCTCCTTGAATGGGCTCAACAAGTACTGCAGCTACTTCTTCATCAACTGCTGCCTTTACTGATTCAAGGTCATTAAATATCGCCTCCTTAAATTTAGGTAAAAGAGGAAGATAATCTTTCTGATATTTGTATTGACCGGTAGCAGCCAAGGTAGCAATCGTCCTACCGTGAAAAGAATTTTTCATATAAATTATTTTATGTTTATCTTTATTTTGTTCCTTAAAATATTTAACTGCTAATTTGATTGCGCCTTCATTTACTTCCGCTCCACTATTACCAAAAAATACTTTATCCCCATAAGAAAGCTCTACCAACATCTGAGCTAAAATTATCTGTGGTTCACTATAATAAAGATTAGAACAATGAATTAATTTTTCTGACTGATTCTTCATGGCCTGAACTAACCTAGGATGACTGTATCCCAGGGCATTTACTGCTATACCACCGATAAAATCGAAGTATTGCTTTCCTTCCAGGTCCCATACCTTCATCCCCTCACCTTTATCTAATACCATAGCTGGCCTGCTATAAGTCTGCATTAAATATTTTTTTTCGTTTTCTATTAATTCTTTTGTTTTCATAACCTTTAGTCCTCCTTATTTAATATACATGGATGATTAACTACACGGATTTTATTTAAAGTATACTTATCAGCAAATAATTTCTGTTCCTATTCCACTATCGGTAAATAATTCTAACAAAATAGAATGAGCATGGTTACCATTTAAGAAATGCACTTTATTGACTCCCCCCTCTAAAGCTTGAATTGCTGAATCTACTTTGGGAATCATCCCTTTTTGAATCTTCCCGGATTTAATTAATTCCTTAGCTTGATTAATGGGTAAACTGCTAATTAAGGAAGTTGGGTCTTTAAAATCTTTAAATATTCCATCCACATCGCTCAAATATATCAGCTTCCCTGCTTGCAGGGAAATGGCTATCT
>JAHIPN010000458.1 GCA_018894595.1 bacterium | reverse complement strand
CAGGGAGAAAAGTTTTCCCAGCCGGATTTAATCAAAACAATCCGTCTCTTCATCCAAGCCGAAAACGAAGTAAAATCCGCCGACTTCCCCCAACTGCCTTTAGAACTGGCAGTAGTGGAATGCTGCGGAGAAAATTCGGCTTGATTTATCAAAACCACAGATGTATAATGGAGACAATATATCCATGGTTCATGATTTCAAAAACGAGAGAAAAACAAAAAGCAATAGTGTTAAGAAAAAAGGGATTATCGTATAACGAAATTTTGAGATTGGTGCCAGTAGCCAAATCTACATTGTCGGTTTGGCTTCGTGAAATAGGATTAGCCAAAAGGCAGCGACAACGACTTACTGAAAAAAGAAAATTGGCCCAAAAAAAAGCGCAACAAACATGTCGCGAAAATAGAATCAGAGCCACAGAAGAGATAAAAACTTTAGCCGGAAAGGAAATAAAAAAGATTGGTAAAAAGGAGTTATTTCTAATTGGAATAGCGCTGTATTGGGCGGAAGGGTCAAAACAAAAAGAAACAAATGTTTCTCAAGGGTTAAGATTCAGCAATTCAGATCCAAGAATGATAAAAATTTTTCTTAAATGGCTTATTGAAATTTGTAATGTGCCCAAAAAGAATATGGATATGAGGTTGTATATTCACGAGACAGGCGATGAAGAAAAATCTTTAAAATATTGGTCTAAAATTGTTGGAGTGCCCGTAGTCAGGTTTAGAAAAACCGTATTCAAGAAACACAACATAAAAACCAACCGTAAGGTGGATAATAATAATTACTTTGGGCTACTTGATATCACGGTAAAAAGAAGCACAAATCTCAACAGGAAGTTGATGGGTTGGGTTGAGGGGATAGTAAGTAAAATTTAAAATTTGGGGAGTGGTGTAGCGGTAACACGTCGCTCTTTGAAAGCGAAAAGCGGGGGTTCGAATCCCTCCTCCCCAGCAAAGTAAATAAAACAATCGCTATTCGGGCGGTTGTTTTTGTGTTATAATCTTAATAATATGACGCGAGGTTATGGGGGTCAAAAAATGAAAAATGGAGGAAGGAGTATAATAGAATCCTTGTTGGGTGAGGCGGGCGTTAGAGTGGGCGGGAGCGAGCCGCGGGATATTAGGGTTCATGACGAAAGGTTTTATCAGAGGGTTTTAGGGGGCGCGTCTTTGGGTTTGGGCGAGTCATATATGGACGGCTGGTGGGATTGCGCGGCGCTTGACGAGTTTTTTTATAGGGTTCTTGGGGCAAAACTGGACGAAAAAGTTAAAATTTCCAAATGGCTCCTGTGGATTTTGCTTAAGGCCAAAATAATCAATTTTCAAAAAAAATCGCGCGCTTTTTTAATTGGAGAAAAACATTATGATCTCGGCAACGCGCTTTATCAAAATATGCTTGATGAGAGAATGATTTATAGTTGCGGATATTGGAAAGACGCGAAAACGCTTGATGAGGCGCAGGAGGCAAAGTTGGATTTAGTTTGCAGGAAAATAGGGCTGAAGGAGGGGATGAAGATTTTGGATATCGGGTGCGGATGGGGAGGGTTCGCCAAATACGCCGCCGAAAAATACGAGGCGCGAGTGGTCGGTGTCACTGTTTCCAAAGAGCAGGCCGATTTAGCCAGGCGAGTATGCGAGAACTTACCGGTTGAGATACGGCTGCAAGATTACAGGGATATTTCCGAAAAATTTGACGGTATTGTTTCTATCGGCATGTTTGAACATGTCGGTTACAAGAATTATCAGACATATATGAAAGTTGCGCGCAACTGTCTGAAAGATAACGGATTGTTTTTGTTGCATACTATTGGGAGAAATGTAGCGCGTGTCGCGACAGACCCGTGGATGAATAAATATATTTTTCCAAATTCTGTCATTCCCTCGCCAGAAAAAATTATTAATGCGGCAAAGGGCTTGTTTGCGCTTGAAGATTGGCATAATTTTGGAGCTGATTACGACAAGACGCTTATGGCTTGGCATCAGAATTTTAAAAATAATTGGGATAAAATTAAAAATATTTATGACCAAAGGTTTTACAGAATGTGGTCATATTATTTGCTCGCGTGCGCGGGCAGTTTCAGGGTGAGAAAAAACCAAGTATGGCAAATTGTCTTTTCCAAAAACGGCGTAGCGGGTGGATACGCGAGCGTTAGGTAAAAAAAGGAAGAGCGATTTTGCTCTTCCTTTTTGGTTTGTGTTTTGAGGAGTTTAGATATCAAGTTCCTCAATTTGCATTTGCCTTCTCATATAAACCAGCGGATTTTTTTGCGCCAGGATGTTTAGGGCGGCCAGGAAAGCATTTTTTTCCGGCCAGGTAGTCAACAAAGGAACATTAGATGGCATTCGGATACTGCTCCAAATGTCTTCAGGGTATTCTTCAATTGTGGTTGGTATAGCAATAACAGGCCAGTTTGTTCTGGCTGCAAGCATAGGTCCAAGTCCGTTGCTTCGTCCGACTTTGACAATAATTACTCCGCCGTCAGGATATTTCCCGATAATCTTATCAAGTTGAGCAAGGGCTTTTCTTGGAGATTTGTGACCGGATAAAATAATTTCATTAATGTCAAAATGGACGATTTGAACATTGAGCGATAGATCACTTTTTGAACCTTTCCAGAAAATTAAAACTTGTTTAGGAATTCTGATTTGATCAATTAGTGAAGAAACAATTCCATATTTTTTTTCAACTTCGGAAAGTTCTTCTCCTTGGCGGAACGCTTCTTTGCTTAATTCTTGCCATTTAGCGTCGCGGAGCCGCCAGCTGTCGTTATCAATCACATCGGCTACTATAAGTTTTCCGTCGGCGGTAATTCCGAATTCAATTTTCATATCAATCATTCGGAGTCCCATAGTATTCCAAGCGCCTTCAAGGACTAAGAATACTTTTCGGAGAATGTTTTCCATCTGCCCGATTTTTTCTTTAAAATCACTTCCTAGAATCTTAATTGCTGAAGTAGATTTATTGAAATCTGCTTCAGGATTCCATAATGGCTTCTTTGAATGGAAAAGACGCCATACTGCTTCATGAGGGTTAGTAATAAAAGGATCTTCTTCTCCTTTTTGTGAGTCAAGACCTTCTATTATTTTTCCGTATCCTGGTATAACCAGTTTCCCTTTGGTGGTTTTGAGAAAAAATTCAATAACTAATCGGTGGAAACGATGAGGCGTTTCATTTTCTCTTGGAGTTAATTCAGGGTGTCTTTTGAGATAACTTCCTACGGCAAATCGTCGAGCAACCGCTTCCAAGGGAATCATAATACATTTTTTGGCCAGAAATTCGGTCGGCGAAACCTGTTCTTGATAAGCCGCGGGGATGCCAGCTTTCCGCAAAAGTTCAAATACGCGGCAGGTAATGTTGGTAGAATAAATGGCTTTAGTTTCAAATTCCTTGGTAAAACTTGGGTCATCAAAGGCCGTAATATCTTTCTTATTTTCAATAATCACGATGTCGGGGTTATCCCTTACGCCCCAAATTTTCTTTGTTTTACCTTCATTAAGCAGTGATCCTTTTTCATAATTCATTTTGCGTCTCCTTTTCTGTCTTCTTTGGGTTTTTACTCTATTAGGCGTCTGGCAGAGAGCGCTATTTCTCGCGCTTTTTCTTTGGCTTTGCCGATGTAGTTTTCGGGATGTTGGAAAAGTTCTTGAATTTCTTTTGGAATCTTTTTTAATACTTCCCGGAGGTATTCATCTTTATCAGCCAATCTTTCTAATACTTCAATTAAAGACGAATTTGTTTTTTTCGCTTCGGGGACTAGTACTCTATTAACCAATTCGTGAGCATCTCTTTGGTAGCCAGCCATTTGCAGAGCGATATATAGAGGTTCAGAGAGAATAAGATTAGAGCTCATATCGAAATTTTTTTGGCAGGCCTCTGGGTCAATCGCGATTCTTGAAAGAAACGGAATTCCTTCTTTATTCTTTTTAGTTAGAGTATTAATCTGTTGCTGGAGATTAATTAGAATAATAGGATAATCTCTGGCAACGCAACTGCCGACCAAATCGCGTTGGTGCTCGCTGATGAGAGTGTCTATTACTTTGCCGAATTCATTTTTTGTTCTTAACCACATTCCTTCAAGATTCTCAAAATTAATCGGGTTTCTCTTATGAGCCATAGTGGACGAGCCGACCTGATTTTTTTCAAAGGATTCCATCACTTCGGCTATTTCTGTTCTCATTAAGTGGCGACAATCTCTTCCTAACTGCCCAAGCGAGGCCGACATCATAGCGCACGAGAAGAGAAAATAGGCGAGCGGTTCGGGCGGAAGAATTTGCGCGCTGATTTTTGCCGGGATTAGATTAAGTTTTTCTAAAATCCGTTCTTCAAAAGTTTTATCGCCGCATCGTTGTTCTAACCGGAGTCCGACTTGGGCATTGTAAGCTCCGACCGCTCCTGAAATCTTGCCGACCAACCCTCGAGAATAAATATCCATTTGGCGCCAATTATAGAGAATTCGTTGAAGGATGGTTGCTAGCCAAAATCCAACAGTTATTGGCAAGGCGTGTTGTCCGTGTGTTCTGCCAATTTGCAGTTGTCCGGCGAATTTTTCAACTAAATCCGCCAAAAGAAATATAACTTCTTTTAACGATGGATTAAGCGCTTTTTGATAGGCGGATTGAAATTGAATCATTCTTCCGGTATCTAAAGCGTCATAACTGGTAAGCGGAATATGAACCCATCTGGCCAAAGAGCAGTTCATTATTCCCTGCGCCTCTCTAATCCAAGCCCGAACATCGTGGTGGGTGATTTCTTTTTCAATTTTATCCACCTGATTTGTTGGAATTGCCAAAAGTTTTTCTTTCAGTTCCAGCGTCAACGATTCCATCTCTTCTGCAGGAATTACGCCGATTTCTCCGAGCGCTTCCAATGTGGCAATTTCTACTTGCGCCAAACCAAAGTAAAGGTTGTCATAGCCAAAAAAATCCTTCATTTCTTTGGGTTGATATCTTGGATTTCCAGGCAAAATCAAGTTCCTTTCATTCATTTTTCAGTCCTCCTTATTTTATTTCTTATTCATTTTTTAAAGGGCTTTCTATTCTTGTTGTTGAATATAGTACTTGATATGACCGTAAAAGTCAATAAAAACAGGTATTATTTTTTACTGATTGGGAGAATGTGGTATAATAAAAGAGATGCGCAAGAAAACTATATTTATTTTCATTCTTGTTTTGTTTGTCGCTTTTTTGTTTGGCTCTTCTGTTTATTTGCGGGGCGCTTTGTCTGATTTGACGGCAGTTTTTGAGGGGTTTGTTGAGCGCTATCCGTTTTTCGCGCCCGTGGCGTTTGTTTTGCTTGCGGCGGTGTCTATGCTTTTGGGAATGTTTAGCAGTGTTCCGCTTGTTCCTTTAGTGGTGATGACATGGGGGGAGGCGGCAACTTTGTTATTACTTTTGCTTGGATGGCTTTTAGGCGGTTGCGTTTCTTACGCGATTGGGCGGTACGCGGGGTATCCGTTAGTTAGCAGAATCGCGGGACGGCGGCGGATGGAGGGATGGACGCTTAAACTGAAGCCGCGAATGACTTTTCTTTTGCTTTTTCTTTTTCGTCTTGCCACTCCTTCGGAAACGGGCTATGTTTTTGGGATATTTCGTTATGATTTTTGGCGATATCTTTTGATTACATTTTTGGCGGAATTGCCTTTCGCGCTTTTGGTTGTTTACGCAAGCGGAGCGTTTATTGAGGCGGATTGGAGGTTATTCGCGGCCTTGTTTTTGATTGGAGCTGCTGCTGCCGCGCTGATATATTATTTGTTTGAACGAAGGTTTGAGGGTAAATAAATTTTTTATGATTATGCCGCCGAAGGTTTTTATTATAATTGTTAATTGGAATAATTGGGCTGATACAGAGGAGTGTCTGAAATCGCTTGAAAACAATGACTACCCAAATTGCGATGTGGTCGTTGTTGATAATGGGTCAACTGAAAAATTTTCAATTTTCAATTTTCAATTTTCAATTAAAGTCATTTACAATAAAGAAAATTTGGGATTTTCCGAAGGGAATAATGTTGGTATTAGATACGCCTTAGAAAACGGCGCTGATTATGTTTTACTTTTGAATAACGATACGATTGCGAGCGCTGATTTTTTAGAAAAATTAGTTTTAGCAGGAGAAAGTGAT
>JAHIPN010000096.1 GCA_018894595.1 bacterium | reverse complement strand
TAACTGTATAGAAAATATGTATTATTTACAAAATGATATAACTTAAAAAAATACAATAGAAATCTTAATTTATACTTTAAAATTTTCGAACCAAGAATTATAAATTTTTTATTTAATCACGCAGAGTTTTATTATTATATTATATTTTTCTTAATAAGAGACCTGCTGCTATACTTATCACCATTCCAAGAATTAATACTACAAAAATTATTGTTCTATAATTCTGTATTGTTTTCATATTTTTTTTCTGTTTACCTAATAATAAAAAAACCTTTGGAAATAACCATTGACGTAGTAGATCAAATGGGTATGTAATAACAATTAAAGCAATAATCAAAATTACAATAAAGCTAAATGCTTCTATCCCCGAAAAATTGGAAGAAGTTTTAGGTATTATACCAAAAAACACTTTTACCCAATAAATCATCGATGTTGTTCCCCAGAAAAGAGCTATAATGCTTAGTAATGATATTCTTGCAAGAAAATCATAAAAAAAGGAAGGTTTTAATTCCAATAACATTTGTTTTAATTTATCGGAATTAAATTTTGCAATTTCTTCTTTTTCTGATACAATTGTACATTCCGCCGTAGATGGTCCCCCAAAAGGGAAATCAAGAGATATTGGGTATGGTGGAAATTTATTTATAATAGAAAATGATAGTTTCTCTTCTGGTGAGTTTCTACCAGTTATTGTAATAGATATTATTTTTCGATAATTTGGATTTTCAAAGCTTAGAATTTCTTTAATATCTTTTGTTTCCAGCAAACTTCCATCATTACATTTAGCGATGATTTCAACTTTCTCATATTTTTCTGAAATAAATTTAAACAAATCATTAAGACTATTTTCATCTATGAGTATGGCATGTTTAATCTCTTTTGAAATTGTAAACTTCATAAATTACCTCTCATAAGGACTCACTATTATGAATTCTATTCTCTCGTAAGCAAAAAAGAAAGTAAGTTATCTTAAATTGGGTGATAGAACGTTATATATTCACTATTCGACAAATCTTTTAAAAACCCTCTTTTTTCAAAAACTTATTTAAAAACCCCTACTCTTTTAATGCAAGGATTCCGGAAAGTTTTTTAGTATTTTATTTAATTAATATAGGATGTTTATTTAAAAAATTATCTTCTGTACCCTTCTCTGCTCTAGTGGTACCAAACTCCCTTTTAGTCTCAAGAGTAAAGTAAATTGGAAATGGTAAGCTAAAATACACCTAAGGCGGAAAATAAAAATGCACCTTTCTCCTGATAGATATTTGGAGCAAGTCGCAAAATTTAACAAACTATAATTTCTTATTAAAATATAATAAAAGTTTAAAAAAAGTCTGTCTCCTGCCATATTATAATTATTTAAGAAGACATTTAAACCTGGACTCATCAGACTTAACGAAAAGTTATAAAAACTTACCGAATTATTGAGCTAGTAAAACCGTCCTCATGACACTAAATATTTTTATCATTTTCAAATTTAATTACATTTAAAAAATATGTTAAAATGCTTAAGTTTTATTGTTTAGATAATTATATAAAGCTTCTTCCCATGATAAAGGATATCCTACTCTTGGGCCAAATTTACCAAATTGAAGCACTAATTCTTTATTTTTATAAGCTTTTTCAAAGAACTTTTGACTACTACACCTTGAATAAAATATTACTTGGAGAAGTTTTTTGTATTTTTTATGAGGGAGTAGTAAAACTTCATCATTAGAAATTAATTCTTTTAATTTTTTAAAATTAGATCTGTTTGAATTATTCATAGAAGTACATCCTTTAATTTATTTAAAGTAGTATTTCATATTTTATTGTTATTAATTTATTACGGTTAGTTTGTTTTTAAAGGGTAATAAGGGGTCTGGTCTAAACAGGCTGAATCCTATATTTTACGTTTTAATTTTAATGGACACATCCTATTTTTATTATTGCTTAGCTTTCCCTTTTACGAGGTCTTCCTTTAGTACGTCTATCTATAATAATAACCTAAAGCCTCAACCATCCGGTTAAAAAACTCCTCAGGTTCTATAGGTTTTACATAAAAAGTTACCGAATTATTGACTTGGTACCCCTTCCCTATTTATCTAATTTAAAAATAAAATATTAATTGTCTAAGAAAATGAGATGTGTCCCCATTTATTATTCAAGCTTAGTCTTTTACACCGTGTAAGGTGATGAGCAGCGTTTATTCGTTTTTATTCTTCATCACTTTCTCTTTGCAATTTAGCATGTTTCAGAAGTCGTTTAAAAATTTCTATTTCTTTCTCATTAAAGTATTCTTTGTTCATCAAGTAGTCGTAATTGCCTACTATGACTAACTGCTCTTTAGCTCTGGAGAGTGCCACATTAATCAGTTGCCATTTTGCTGTAAGATGAGTAGGCCTCACATTATCATCGGTAAAATCTACAACAATCATACGCCTCTCTTGCCCCTGAAAAGAATGAACAGTGGAAACCTTCAGACCAGCGATGTCCAAAGTATTCTGTCGGGAGAACTGATGAAGTTTTTTCAAAATATTTACAACTTGGGCATTGTAAGGTGCGATAATGCCTATATCAGAAGACTTGACACCCTGTTTTAGAGCAACCCAAACCGCCTTGATGACAGACTCAGCATGCACTTCGTTAAAACGGCGATGTTCCTCAGCATCGAGGTAATCTGCTCCAACTGTCTCCACCGCTCCAGGACTATGGATAAAAACTACTCGACCACTGAAACCTCCTATTGAAGCTAAAGGATTAATTCCTGTTTTCAAACCGCCCACCTTCTTGTAAAACATCTCGCTTACAAGGTCTGCTATTTCGTGTTGCATTCGATACTGAGTATCAAGAAAAGCAGCTCGAGGGTCATCCGATTGCTTAATCCCCGCTTTCTCGAAAACATTTGAGCGAAACCACTCATTTGGTTCCTCAGCATCCTCTGGATAGATTGGTGGCAACTGGTAAGGATCCCCTCCAACCACAATTCCAGTCGTGGAAAAAAAACTAGCAGCTATTAGCGATGGAATACTTGCCATTGATACCTCATCGGCTATTACGTAGTCAAATTGTCCAGGATTAGCCGCACGTGGAAAAGTGAGCATAGCAAAATTTCCTGCAACTAAGGAGGCATGTTTGACATGTTCACTCCACCGCATCCCCGCCCTCTTGGCTCCAAAAATTGATCTCTTAAAAGCATCCCGACTAAAGCCTTGGCATTTTTCGTCCATAGTGCTGCCTAGCCGAGCGATCGAGATATGAGAAGCATCACACCCGAGTGGCTCCAAAGTTTTTAAGAGAAGTTGATCTAGCGCCATATTTGACAGACTAGTTAACAGGACTCGTTTCTTATTTTTAATCAAACTGGCTGCAAGAGTCCCCATCGTTTTTGTCTTTCCAGTTCCAGGAGGTCCCCAGAAGAAAGTCACTTTCTGGGACAGGGCTTTCTCAATTCCATGTCTCTGAGATGGGTTAATATCTGGACAAGCAATTAAACTTCCTATGGATTTCATGGAAATTACGTTTGTGTACTGTGTCAACGGTTCCAAAAACTGATTTTCAAGATGTACTCTCGATTCGAGGAAAGTCAAGAGCTGTTCGGTTAGCTCACGATTATCCATGATGTAGTCAATCCCTATATCAGTTATTCGTTTTAGGGCTGCAATGTCGATGTTGAGGCGATCGATCTCATCTACAGAAAAGAATACGCATATTCCCTCTGATGTAATTTCCATTACCCCTGAAATGAAAATATCGCCAACTCTAAATAACGATGATGTGCCTTGACGAGCTGACCACATGGCATCTCGGAGAACACGGTTTGGTGCATTTTCAAATGTGACAGAATAACCATCCCTATCATCTCGTTCATTAACCTTACTGAAGATGAAATATCTGGATCGATTCTTCGGCTCTTCGATCCGCTGTCTCTCCTGTTTGATGGCCTCAATCAAGTGGCTCATTATTTTTTGATGCATACTCATCGTCCACTCCAATCTGTAAATTTGTTATCCGTAGCTTTGCATAACGTTCCAAGCATATACAACGTTGCGACCGAATAATTTTAATAGGGACTTCTCTATTTATTCATACCTATTTGCGCAATGTGTCAAAGAACCGTTCCCTGTCACATTTAATTTTATTTTCGTTATAGCTATATCATCAATCGAAATAAAATAAAGTTTAAACAGTTTTAAATCTCTTCTCCTTCCACTTCTTTTATATTCTCTTCCTTATTTTTTTTCTCTATTGAAGTAATTTGTTGCATCATCTTCATTTGAGATAAAATCTTATCTATTTTTCCTTCCAAAATTGTACTTGAAGCACCAAACAAGTAAAGTAATGAATAAATATTTATGCCAGGAATAAGGCCGAGAATAGTCCATAAAGTAACATCTTTGCCCTTCTCTTTTGCTAAGCTACGGCAAATAAACATAATTGGAATGGATATTATAATCAATGGTAGAAATTGTTGAATAACTTCCCCCATTTGTATCACCTCCTTTTTTTAGCCAACTATTATCGTTAAAGTTCCTTTTATGCTCGTTGCAGAGCTTCTTCCAAAGCTTTGCTTCGTATATAAAAAGAATTCTTGGGGTTAAATCTTTATTCTTGACAGTTAATTAAATTATTTGTCAAGAATAAAGATTTAACTAACAGAATAAAGATTTAACCCTATGTCTTTCCTTCATTTTAAAATCTCCTTTATATTTAATGTCCAGGTATTTACTTTATCTGGAAAAACCATACTCTACATCTTTGTCTAAATTTTCAATAAATGGCTGCACTCTTTGTTTATGTACTTGCCATATTCTTGTCCCTAAAAAATATATTTTTCTAACTGATGGACTTAGACTATTCAAATCTTTTATATAAGGTATATTCTCTTGTAATTCGTTCTCATTAACTTTCTCTCGCCATATTTCTTCTATTAATTCTCTTCCAATAATAACGAAATCTCGAAACATCATTTCATTTACTTTATTTAAATTCATTGATGTTGAATATCCTTGCTGCAAATCTTCTTTAAGGCCACTCACATAGTGTTCAAGGTTACATATTAAAATATTTTTCTTATAAATTTTATTATAAGCTTTAAGAACCTCTTTTATATATTTACTCCAAGTATCTCTATATAAGTTGTTAATTATATCGTTTTTAGGAGTATCCTTTACGCTTCCAGGAATACTTGAATATGAAATTAATGCTAAAGATACTTTATATATCCAAATATCTATTTCTTTGCTTGAAAGATGTTTTCTAAAAGATAATTCTTCAGGTGAATAAAATAAAACACGGCGAAGAGAATGTTCTGAAGCATTAAAGATTATTTTCAAAAGTCCCCATTTGTCTTTTATCATTTTCTCAAATTCACCGACATCATCTCTTCCTTTTAATAGCCAACTTGCAGTTTTTTTAAATGATTTTAATTCTTCTTCTTCAAAAGAATTTATTTTTTCTATAATAGGAATAAAGGTTTCCTTCAGAATAACATTGTATTTCTTTTCTTCTTTGGTCTTAAAAAATATATTTAAAATATTCACATTTTCCACCTCATACTTAAAAACTTTAAAAATTTCTCCTATGTTTTAAATTCCTTTCGTTTTCCTCGCAAAGTTATAACTAAAAATCTTTATTGCTAATAATTTATTTATTGTTTAGTTAAATATATATAATTTATTCTCGTGTTATTCTTACAATATTCTTAAGGCAATTATAAAAAATATTGCTGTTATAATGTCCAAAGGTATCCAAGTACTCCGAGATAAATAAATGGGAACTAAAGGATTAAAAAGTATGGCAATAACTATAAATACTACTTTCGCCCAGTCGATATTTTTCTCAAAAGCTTGAAAAGCCACTAAAATAGATGCGATACAAGTTATCCATCTTAAGAGAGTATAATAACCAAAAGGCCATTCAGCTATTGCTCCAAATAAGATTAAAATGCTTAAAATGACAAAATATTTTATAAATCGACTTTTCATTTTCCTTTATCCAATTTATGAATTTTTCCTGAGTTTCTCAACACACTCCATAATATATTTTTTCCATTTCTGATATTCTTGTGTAATTTCTGATGGTTGAGCATTAATTTTTT
>JAHIPN010000095.1 GCA_018894595.1 bacterium | reverse complement strand
GAGGAGTTCAAGGGTGCGCTTACTGAGCAATATGTTCTGCAAGAACTGTCGTCTATGAGTTTTAAAAGTATTTATTATTGGACATCAGTCGCAACCGCTGAAGTTGATTTTGTTTTTTCTGATGGGCTAACTATCTTTCCACTTGAAGTTAAGGCTGGAGAAAATTTACAGGCACGAAGCCTAAGAGTTTTCAGAGAAAAATATGATGTCAAATTTGCAATTCGTACCTCGCTTTCCAATTTACGCACGGATGAGGGGTTGTTGAATATTCCCTTATATGCTTTTTTTAATCTGAAGCGATATATTGATCAAGCACAGTTCTCTGACTCATTTTTGATTAAATAATTAATTAAAAAAGGAGAAAAAGAAAGGAACAGGAAAGCTGATTTTTCAGCTAAGTAAGTAGAATGTGATAAGGGATTTAACTTACAAAGAAAGGGATTTACCAAATATGAAAAAATATTCATTGGGAAAAACAGGAATTAAAGTAACAGAGTTATGTTTTGGTGCCTTGCCTATGGGGCCTCTGCAGGCAAATATTTCTGTGGAAGAGGGGGCAGAACTTATTCGTGCCTCTCTGGAGAGGGGTATTAATTTTATTGATACAGCAGAAGCTTACAAAACTTATCCCCATATTAGAAAAGCTCTGGAAGGTTACAATAAGGAAGTAATTATTGCTACTAAATCCAGCGTTAAAACATATAAAAAAATGGAGCAAAGTATAAAAGATGCCCTTGAATCCCTTAATCGGACTTATATAGATATTTTTCTTTTACATGCAGCCAGAGTCACTCTTTCAGTTTTTGAAGAAAGAGCAGGTGCATTACAATGTTTGAAAGATTATAAAGCAAAGGGAGTTATTCGGGCAATCGGAATTTCCACTCATGCAGTTGGAATAGTTAAGCGAGCTGCAGAAATTAAAGAGATTGATATTATATTTCCTATCATTAATAAACTTGGTATGGGTATTCTTGGTGGCAGCGCTGATGACATGGTTAAAGCAATCTCAGAAGCATATAAGGCGGGAAAAGGCTTGTATGCCATGAAAGCCTTGGCAGGAGGACATCTGATTGGTCAATTAGAAGAATCTTTTAATTTCGTAAGAAATATTAAAGGAATTAGTTCTATAGCAGTTGGTATGGTTAATCAAGAAGAATTGGAGCTAAATTTAAAAATATTTAATGATGAAGAAATCCCTCAGGAATTCTTGTCTAAAAAAATAAAGCCCAGCAAAAGATTATTTATTTCGCGTTTTTGCAAAGGTTGCGGCACCTGTGTTAAAACCTGTCCCAACAATGCTTTATCTTTAGAAAATGGAAAAGCAGTGGTTGACCATAAGTTATGTATTCTATGTGGGTATTGTAATCCGGTATGTCCCGAATTTGCTATTAGATTGATTTAATAAGTACTCTCAAATCACATCTTGCACCCCACCTCTTGTTTTTTACACCTCTAAACTTATGATTGGTAATTTATTTTTATAAAAAAGAAGGATTTTTAATAGTTTTGTAGAATATAATTATAAACGATGAGGATACCAAAATGATAAAAAATAGAGAAATAGTACAAAAGTTTGAAGAAGAACTGATAAAAAAAGAGAAAGTAAATTTAATAAAAAACTTTCAGATAATGGATGCAATGTATAAAGAAGCACGAGCCTTAGGGGTAATTCCTATGAAAGATTCTCTTGATGGATGGGGTATCGATGCAAAGATTGCTCTGGTGGTGAACCATGTTTCAAAAACTTCTCAAAAAAATAGATAATAAATTAAATACCTATCGTTAAATGAAAAATTTTTAAAAGTATTTAAGAGGATAGTTAAGGAGATTAGGTAAAACTTCAGATAAAATAGTTTTGAAAGCAAGGAGTAAAAGAGATGAATGACAAGGAAGGTTCGAAAGTTTTAAAAGATGCCATTATAGATGTGCCGGGGATAAAGGTAGGGCACAGTCAGGATTTAAAAGCCGGGACCGGCTGTACCGTAGTTATCTGTGAAAAGGGAGCAACAACAGGAGTAGATGTGCGGGGAGGGGCTCCGGGCACGCGGGAAACTGACCTTTTAAATCCGGTAAATCTGGTAGACAAAACCCACGCTATTTATCTGGCCGGAGGCAGTGCCTTCGGACTGGATGGAGCAACAGGGGT
>JAHIPN010000094.1 GCA_018894595.1 bacterium | reverse complement strand
CCATAGCCGACATTCTGGCCATAAAAATAGTATTCCACAGGTAAATCATTAAATACATTTTTTAAGACTGGATACGGAGAATTATCAACAATGTATAAATGGGTCTTTAATGAACAAGAAAGAAAACTCTCCACAGCAGAAAGCAACATTTTAGGAGAATTGTCGTAAGCTACTATCGATGCGGTACAATCCAGCATTATCAATTGCTTGTCAAGCTAACGGCAGGCGGCTGTACCGAAAGCAAAATATCAAACAACTGCTCCCAATTTTCAGCATATGGCGGTTCGATGTTTCCTGCATTTGTTGCATCAAACGTAAGATCTCCACGCATCAACGCTTCCATAGCATCAGCCAGTTCCCTCACGTTGTCAGGAGAAAAGAATTTTACTTTGTTATAATCACCGACTGTTTCATGGGCATAAGGAAGATTGGCAAGCAGAATTGGTTTGTCGTGTTTTTTAAATTCGCTAATAGGCAATCCCCATGTTTCTAATTTTGAAGGAAAAATTAAGCAATCAGAAATGCTATAATATTCGAGAATTTTATTTCTTGATTGCAAACCAGTAAAACTTAGAACGGGAACATGTTTAAATTTGTTGTATATTAAATGAGAATATCTAGATTCGCTCCCATTGATTGTTAAAATTATTTTAAAATCCTGGACACCTTTTAAATAAAGCTGTTCAGCTGCGGAGCAAATAACCTCGAAATTTTTAAAGGGACGAGGAAAAGCAGGATAGATAAAAGTAAATAAATCAGGCTTAGTTAGAGAGATGACATTAAAATTGTCATTGCTTTCTGGACGTGAAACTATTATGTTTTGTAGTTCGAACCGATTTGCAAACTCCTTTCGCATCCAGTCCTGCTGAACAATAACAAACATGTTTCTGTGTATGTTTATAGAATATAGATACTTATAAAATAAAGTAAATAAAAAGAATTTTGGTTCCAATTGAAAAGTATGGAAACTTGATCTATAAAAAGGTGAGGCGTTATGGCAATAGACTGCACGTCGCTCCGCTGTAACTTTTGGAGTTATATCGTGAAGAGATAACCAGAGGAATGGATTTAACCGTTTTGCCAATTTATCGAAGTAATAGTATTCATAATACAAACGATTTAACCATGATTTTTTTGACTTTGGGAATTCTAAATATTTTATGTTTTCGAAAGGAAGCAACTCTTTTCTATTAACAAGTGCAATTATTTCATATTCATCCGATAAATTGGCAGATAAATATCCAAGGCATTTCTGCAATACTGTTAAAGGCCCGCCTTCAATCAGATTGACAGCGGAGACAACAATAATTTTCCTCAATAGTTTTCTGGCTCCGAGATCTTTAACTTATTATCAATTTTATATGCAAAATAATACAACCATACAAAGAAAAAAAAACCATTATAAAAATAATGGCCCTGTTTTAATAATTGTATCATAAAGATAGTAAATATTGCGTTGCTTATTATTTGTAGATTTTTATTATTACTGGTTTTAAGGCGGAATTTAAATACAAAATAAAGAACTACTATAATACCGAACAAGCCTGTTTCGGAAGCCAGTCGAAGAAAAAGAGAACCAGCGTCCTTTTTATTTACCACGGGGTAATCCTCTTGCCAAAACCCACCTGAAGCACCTGAGCGTATGAATTCATCATATGAGATAGGATGGCTGCCTAAGCCATGACCCAATAAAGGATTGTCTATAAAACTTTTATAAGCAACAAAAGCGTTGCTAGCTAATGAATAAACACTCAGATGTGAGTCGGCTGCTTTTATTGACCCAGTAGCAACTCCTATAGTATCATCAACCCTCATACGTATTTCCGGCATATAAACATAAGCGGCATAAATGAAAACAGGTATTACTACCAATAATAATAATAAATACCTCAAATTTCTAATATTAAAAAAAATTAATGCTAAACTTATTAAAATTGCAACATAGGCAACTGCTGAAAATGTGAGAATATAACTTATGATTACTATTATACTACCCACCCTACCCACCTTTGTGTTTAAATAAGGGGAGTCCTTTCTTGAAATACTTAACAATGAGACAAAAAATGCTGGAGCCATTGAGATTGCGAAATGTGATGGCTCCATAAAAATTGAATTCACTCTTAACAGTCCCCCACCCGTTGTTGCCGTGGCGCCCCACTTTTGTATTATATAGCTGTAATCATAACCACTTTCAAATCCTACCACATAACTTATTTCTTGAAAAATTCCGATAACTGCTACTATCAGAGCGATTCGTAAGTAAATTTTAAACAACTTATCAATTTCGTACTTATT
>JAHIPN010000009.1 GCA_018894595.1 bacterium | reverse complement strand
GGATATTTGCGGGTATTTCTTCAGGAGCAGCAGTTTGGGCAGCAATAAAGGTAGCTAAGCGGAAAGAAAACAAAAATAAACTTATTGTGGTAATTCTTCCTGATTTAGGTGATCGCTATCTTTCTACTGAACTTTTCCAATAATGCGATTATACAAATAAAAGATATACATCTATATGACATTTATATTCGTGATAACTTGTATTTAGGAGGTGGTGGAAATGTTATGGATCATGGATAGCTCCGGTTGGGGCATAAATAATGAAAAATCTACTCTTAGGAGCAAGTTAAGAGTATGAAGAAATGTGGTAGTGTAATTGTAATTTTTCGTGGTAAAAAAAGAAGGGAGACATCAAAATGGCCAAAACGATTACCGAAATTAATGAAAAAATATCAAAAGGGAATGCGGTTGTAGTAACCGCTGAAGAGATAATAGATCTGGTGGAGGGAAAAGGAATTGAAGAAACAGCTCAAATGGAGGTTCATTTTTAATGTTCAAGACTTTAAAAGAAGATATTCAAAATATATTTGCTAAAGATCCAGCAGCAAAGAATACATTAGAAGTAGTTCTTTGTTATCCTGGACTTCATGCAGTATGGCTTCATCGAATTGCCCACTGGTTTTACATAAATAAAATGTATACTATTGCCCGCATAATTTCGCATATTAATCGTCATATTACTGATATTGAAATACATCCCGGAGCCAAAATCGGAAGAAAATTTTTTATTGACCATGGTATGGGTGTAGTGATAGGTGAAACAACCGAAATTGGCGATGATGTTTTGATGTATTCAGGAGTGGTTTTAGGCGGAACAAGTTTAGAAAAAAAGAAACGTCATCCTACCCTGAGAAATAATGTTATAATTGGTGCCGGAGCAATAGTCTTGGGTGCAATAAATATTGGTGATAATGCAAGAATAGGTGCGGGATCAGTGGTGGTTACTGATGTTCCTCCTAATGCAACAGCAGTAGGAGTTCCTGGCAGGATTATTGGTATGGGATTTAGTGCAGAGGAAATTCAAGTATTAGAACTTGGCAAACTTCCTGAGCCTATAGCTGATGCTATTCGTTTTGTTATGAAAGAGCAAGAGAAGCTGAAGGAAAGGATTAAAAAATTGGAGAAATTAGAAAAAATTACCAAGCATGTAGATAAGCGAATAGAAAAGAGGAAAAAAGAAATAGAAAGTGTATTTTTTAGTAAAAGTAAAGAGGAGTTTAGTAAGGGCGAGGGAATTTGATGAAAAAGGTTATCTGGAATATAATGTTACTATACCAATTCGTATGACTGTAGTGAACATTACTTTGATACTTCACTATTTAGGTCAATATGTGGAAAATATTCGCCATAAAAGAAAAACTATTTAGAATAAAATATCTAATTACATGTAGAAATATAAAAAAGGAACAGAGTGTAGCTATCTAAATTGAAACTCGTTTAAAAAAACAATGAATATATTAATCGAATTTCTTGTAGTATTTAAAGGATATCTTGTTGAAGTATTGCCTTTTCTATTTATAGGGTTTCTATTAAGCGGTTTAATTCACGAATTTGTCCCTACCCGATTAGTAGAAAAGCACCTTGGTGGTAAAGGTATAAAACCCATTCTTTATACTACCCTTGCCGGGACACTTCTTCCGGTTTGCTGTATAGGTTCGCTTCCGATAGCATTAAGTCTACACCAGAAAGGAGCAAGACTCGGTCCTGTTTTAGCTTTTTTAGTAGCTACACCCGCTACCTCTATAACTGCCCTTATGGTTTGTTACGGCCTTTTGGGGTTAAAATTTACTATATTTATATTTTTTGCGGTAATTTTAATGGGACTGATTATAGGTATTGTGGGCAATATGATTAAGCTTAAAACACCAGAAAGTGCAAAAAATCCTTTATCTTGTAAAGAAAATAATTTTGCAATAGATCCCATCTGTGGAATGAATATAGATAAATGTGATGGACTAAGAACAGAATATAAAGGGGAGTTATATTATTTTTGTTCAGTCCATTGTCAGGAAACTTTTGAAAAAGAACCGGAAAAATATATTGATACTAAAAATTATATAAAAGATATTAGAGAGAGATTAAACTCTGTATTTAAATATGCATTTATAGATATGGTTAAAAAGATCGGGCTCGAAATATTTTTAGGATTAGTATTGGCGGCATTAGTGTCTACAATTGCTCCGGTGGGGGAATTTGTAGGAAACCATTTTAGTGGTGGTCTTGGTTATCTATTCAGTCTTGTCTTTGGCTTGGCAATGTATATCTGTTCTACCGCCAGCGTGCCTTTAGTTCATGCTTTTATTTCCCAGGGCATGAATATTGGGGCCGGTATGGTGTTGCTCATAGCAGGGCCGGTTACCAGCTGGGGGACTCTTTTAGTTCTAAGAAAGTCTTTTGGCGGTAAAACATTAATTTTATATTTAACCATTATTAGTGTCTTAGCTCTCTCTTTTGGTTATATTTTTTATTTAATTTAGTCTGTGATAAAATATAAATATATCTAAGAATAAAAAAAGAGACTGTTACAGATACTAAATTGGAGTGGGGAGTATTGGTAGCACAATAAAGAGATTGAAAGGATGAAATAGAAGATTATGGTAACATTTGAAGATTTTCAAAAAATTGATATTAGGGTTGGCAGAATAATTGAAGTAAAAGATTTTAAGGAAGCCAGAAGTCTTTCTTATAAAATAAAGATTGATTTTGGAGAGTTAGGTATAAAGGTTTCTTCTGCCCAGATTACTAAATTATACTCTAAAGAAGATTTGCTTAACCGACAGATTGTGGCGGTAGTTAATTTTCCTCCCAGAAGGATAGCCGGGTTTAAATCAGAAGTTTTAATTTTAGGAGTAATGAAAGAAGATGGGGAGGTTATTTTGCTTCAACCAGAACGGGAAGCCCCTTTAGGTTATAAAATAGGATAGGATAAGTTGAAAAACTTCAAAGTTAAAGGTAATTTAAATGGAGAATAGAATTGATAACGAAAAAGTTGATCAGGTAGCAGAATTGATCAAAGAATCTAAATATACAGTTGTTTTAACCGGAGCGGGGGTAAGCACCGGGTCGGGAATAGCAGATTTTAGGACCCCTGGCAAAGGTATTTGGGAGAAGATAAACCCCTTTAAAGTTACCTCTATAACAGCATTTAGGGAAAACCCACAACGTTTTTATCATTTTTATCGACCTCGTATTGAAATATTATCTCGGGTTTCTCCCAATCCTGCACACAAGGCTATTACTCGGTTGGAAGAGATGGGTTATGTAAAATGTCTCATCACTCAAAATATCGATAACCTGCACCAGAAGGCAGGCTCGAAGAAAGTCATTGAGGTTCATGGGACCTTAAGAGAAGCTGTATGCCAAAGATGTGAGAAGATCATATCTTCGGAATTATTGATAGAAAAGCTAAATAAAAGTAAAGAGAAAGTCCCATATTGTGAATGTGGAGGAGTATTTAAGCCAAACGTAGTCCTCTTTGGAGAGATGCTTCCTAATTTAGATCCTGCTATTTTTGAATCTATGCGGGCAGATTTAATGCTGACTATCGGTTCATCACTCCAGGTTAGCCCGGTGAACATGTTACCCCAATATTGTCTGGATAGAGGGGGAAAATTAATCATTGTTAATTTTATGTCCACCCATCTTGACTGCTCAGCTGAGGTAGTGGTCAAGGAAGATGTGTGTGATTTTTTACCGGCGGTTGTGGAAGTCTTGAAAAGAAAGTAGTTAAAATTAAATATAGAATCGTCCCTTTTTTATAATATTTTAATAAAAAATTTGACAAAATTGTTGAAATAGGTAAAATATAATAGATAAAGTTAATATAAATGGCTGGTCCTTCTTACTTAAAAGAGATGCTAAAAACAATCCATTAGTCCTCTGAAAACAGAGATTGTTTATGAGGGATCTCTTGTGTTTTAATAATGTTATCGTTAAGAGGTTGGAATCACTATTTTGCTTCTACCTCCTATAAGAAACGTTATTGGACTAAAGAGAAATAATAACGAAAAGGAGGTAGGAAATATGGAAGGTAGTAAATTGTATGTAGGAAATCTTAAATATTCTGTAACTAATGAGCAACTAACAGAATTATTCGCCGCTTATGGTGAAGTTAAGAGTGTCAACATCATCGAAGGAAAAGGCTTTGGATTTGTAGAAATGTCTTCTCCGGAAGAAGCTGAAAAAGCCAAAGATGCTTTAAATAATACCGATTTCGATGATCGTCCTTTGAAGATTGACGAAGCCCGCCCACCAAGACCAAAAAGCGAATATCGCAGATACTAAAATAGTATCTCGTAATTAAAATTTGATTTAGTGTACTTAAATTTGTTCTAATTAAATATCAAAAAAATGGGGCCAGCCATTTTAAATGTATTTAAAAAATAGAATAATACAATAGGGGAGCTTATTAAGGCTGAGAGTGTTTTTAGTAAACAGACCCTTAAAACCTGATCTGGGTAATGCCAGCGTAGGGAATTAAAACAACAGTGTTTTGATTTAACCGCAGTTTTGATTAAAAGATCAGGTCTGCGGTTTTTTATTTGGAATAAATTATTTTAAAAGAAAAGGAGATTTATCATGAAAAAAAATCAAGTAAGGATTATGACAGAAATTGGTATGGCGGTGGCATTGGCTGCTATTTTGAATTTTATTCCTTTGTGGAGGATGCCTCAGGGAGGGTCAGTTAGCCTTGAAATGCTGCCGATTTTAATTATAGCTTTGCGCTGGGGGGCTGGCCCAGGTATGATGGCTGGAGTAGTATATGGTTTAGTTCAATTAGCACTTGGTCCTTTCATTATTCATCCAGCACAACTGGTATTAGATTATCCTTTACCTTATATGCTGGTTGGATTAGCAGGAATATTCTCAAACAAGATAAACTTAAAGACAAAGGGCAGCACATATGGCTGGTTATTATTAGCTGTTCTTACTGGTGGACTGGGAAGGTTTATCAGTCACTTTCTTTCCGGGGTTATATTTTTTGCTCAGTATGCTCCGGAGGGTCAAAGTCCATGGGTATATTCAGCTATATATAATATCAGTTACCTTTTGCCATCGCTGTTGCTAAGTTATATAATTATAATACCATTAATAAAGATTCTGGTAATTAGTGAGGGTGAAGACCAAAGATGAGAGGATAATTTATGTCAACGAATAAAGCGGTTGTTGCCTTAAACGGAGAATTAAAAGGGGATAGGGAAGAATTTAAAAAACTAATTGGAGGGAAAGATATATTCTTTATTGCCGCTGATGGCGGAGCCTTATTTTTGGAGAATATAGGCTTTTTACCCGATGTGATTATAGGTGATTTTGATTCACTTACCGAGGCACAATATCAACGTTATAAGAAATTGGGAGCTAAAATTATAAAATACCCTGTTGAAAAAAATGAAACTGACGGTGAACTGGCACTCCAATATTGCAAAGGAAGAGGTTTTAATAATATTATTATCATTGGATTTGCAGGGGGGCGATTAGATCAGCAGTTAGCCAATATCTTTCTCCTGGAATATGCCTTTAGAAATGGAATAACGGCATTTATTAAGGAACCAGGGTTGGAGATGGGGATAATAGATAGAGAAAAAGTGTTTTTTCGAAAAATAGGCGTTGGTCTTTCTTTAATTCCCTTAGATGAAAAGGTTACCGGTGTTACTATAACGGGATGTAAATATTTACTCGAAGCAGGAAACCTATTAAGATATAAGACCAGGGGCGTCAGTAATATAATTGAGCAGGAAAAAGCTGTTATTAGCGTTAAGAAAGGTTTATTATTATATGTTCTGAATAAGAATATATATTCCTTTCCTGTTATTAAATAGAATTTATCATAGGATAGATACAGTGATTAAGGGGATGGTTTTCTAATTCAGTTTCGTCCCCTGATTCAGTTTTTCCTCCTCAGATATCTTCAGGACATTTTCTAAAAAAGTCCCCTTTGTACGTATTTACTATTTGTTAATTTCCTAAAAAGCCGAAAATATTTTCAGCAGATTATATCTCGTATTACGTATTGCGTTGGAAATAAGATTGGTTATAAGTATGTTGTAGGGGCACAATG
>JAHIPN010000093.1 GCA_018894595.1 bacterium | reverse complement strand
GGAAAATAAAAGCAGAGGGATTTGATGGTTTTGCTGGATGCCTGGACAGACCAAGAAGGTTAAAATATATGCCGGACGGGACATTAAAAGAAATAAATTGAGTTAAAGTGAAAAAATGGGGTCGATTTTCTGTTACCCCTTTTTATTTTTATAATAAATACCTTAAGAAGAGATAGGCTGAAGAAAGAATAATAGATATTAACATTATCGGAAGGCCGATTCTAAAAAATTCCTTAAAGGTTATTATTCTGCCCTGTCTTTTTAATATATTTACTCCTACTAAATTAGCGGCAGCTGCTATAAAGGTTCCGTTTCCTCCTAGACAAGCACCCAAGGATAAGGCCCACCAGACCGGGTTGAGGTTAAATGAAGTTGCTGCCCCGATATTATGAATTAGCGGAACCATAGAGATGGTGTAAGAGATATTATTAATAAAAGAACAGGTGATTCCCGAGACCCACAAAACTGCCAGAGTGGTAAGGGTAAGATTTCCTTTAGTTAGAGTAATGATTTTATTGCTCAGCCATTGAATGATTCCCACTTTCTCCACCCCTGCTATCACCACGAAAAGTCCGATAAAAAAGAAGAGGGTAGACCACTCTACTTCTAAGAAAGTTTCTGCCGGGTCTATGTTACTGACCAAAAGCAAGAGAGTTGCTCCTGCTAAAGCCACAGTAGCTGCCTCTAAACCCAGATTATGATGGAAGATAAAGATTGATATGGTTAATAAAAAGACCATTAAAGATTTTTTTAATAATACAGGGTCTTCGATTGCTTTCTTTTCATCGAATTTTTCTACTCTCCCCCAGGCTTCCTTTACATTTTGTGACATTTCTTTTTTATAAAATAGCCTGACAAAGAACGGCAAGAGAAGTAATAAAATCAGGGCGAAAGGTGCAAGATTTATAATAAAATCCATAAAAGACAGATGGGCTGCACTTCCGATTATTATGTTAGGAGGGTCACCGATAAGGGTTGCCGCTCCTCCTATGTTAGAAGCGAATATTTCAGATAGCACTAGAGGCACAGGAGATATTTCCAAGTTTTCACAGATAGCTAAAGTTATAGGGACAATTAATATTATGGTGGTGACATTATCCAGAATCGAGGATAGGATTCCGGTAATAACACTCAGAAAAAACAAAAGGTAAAAGATGTTTCCATGAGCAAGCTTAGATATTTTAATTGCCAGATATTGGAATAGACCGGTTCTTTTGATTATAGAGACCATAACCATCATTCCGGTCAGTAGGCCGATAGTATTAAAATCTATGGCCAAAAAAGCCTCATGTTGAGTTAATATTTTTAACAGTATAAAAAGAAGACCTCCGCTTAAGGCAATCACCGTGCGGTTAATCTTTTCCAGGCTAACAAATACAAGAGTAGTTATAAATATTATTAAAGCTATAAGCGCTTGGTTCATTAATTATTCCTTTCCCAATCTAATCTTCTTCCATTGCATTCTTACATAAAGATGGAGGGGTCAATATTCCTACTAATTTACCTGCTCTTACTACCGGGACTATCCTTAGATGTTTTCTGAATAATAAATTTGCTGCCTCGGTTCGGCTGGTATCCTCTTCCACCGAATAGACCGTAGTAGTCATAAAATCTCTTACCGGTAAATGGGCAATCTTTTTAGCTTGCTGGGAAAACTGATCGAAATCAGGGATAAAAGATGGATTTCGTAATTCTTTGTAATATCCTGGTAAACAGGCTTTGGTGACGTCGCTTTCCGTAATTATTCCAATGACATTTTGATCATTATCTACAACCGGTAATCCCACCATACGCTGTTGACTCATAATCTTGACAACTTCTTTTATCGGAGTATCGGCAGAGACGGAAGTTAAATCTGGGATCATAACTTCTTTTATTTTCAAGATCATCCCTCCTTAATTAAAAATCTTTCTTAATTATATTCCTTTTTATGTTTTTCGCAAGTCAAATTAGTCGTTAGTCGCTGGTCGTTAACTATTCACTAACGACTAATTTAACAGGGCAGCTAATCAATTTGCATGTATTTCAATAAAAAATAAAAAATTTTTACCTAATTTTAATAAAAAAAGAGGGTTTTTAAAAAATTTGTAGAATTAATTATATATAAAGACAATATACACCTAAATCTAAACTTGAAGAAAGGAGGGGCAAAAAAGTGAAAGCATTGTTGTTTGGAGAAATTCTCTGGGATATTATAGAGAACAAACCTTATATTGGCGGCGCCCCCTTTAACCTTGCTGCTCATCTGACAAAAATGGGACTTAAATCAACACTTATTTCTTCTGTGGGCAAAGATGCTCTGGGTAAAAAAGCCCTAAAAGAAGCTGAAAAACGGGGCATTAATTCTACATTTATCAAGGTTCATCCCGATTTACCTACTGGGATAGTTAATGTAAACCTGGATAAAGCAGGACACCCTACTTATGTAATAAACGAGAATGTTGCCTGGGATAATATTATTTTAGATCAAGATTTAATAAATAGTTTAACTAAAAATAAATGGGAGGTATTCTGTTTTGGGACTCTCGCTCAACGGACCAAAGAAAACAGAGATCTACTCAGTCAAATTATATCTTGGGCACGCCCTCATCACATATTTTATGATTTAAATTTGAGACAAAATTATTACAAAAAGGAATGGATTGAAAAATCCTTATGCCAGAGCTCAATAGTAAAACTAAATGATAGAGAGGCTCTTGTTGTGTCTGAGCTTCTCTTCGAACAAACATTAAAACAGGAAAACCTTGCTGAGCGTATTTGCCAGGAATATGACCTTTCTACTGTCTGTATCACTCATGGTAAGAATGGCTCATCTATTTATCGTAATGGCAAGTTGGAAAAGGTACAAGGAATAAATGGGCCGGTAGCCGATACCGTAGGAGGTGGAGACAGCTATAGTGCAGGTTTTCTGTTTTCTTATTTATGCGGGACCAGCATATATGAAGCGGCGGAGTTTGCGGAAATGGTAGGTAACTTTGTGGTTTCCCAATCCGGCGCAGTACCCAAATATCCCAAATGGCTGGAAAAAGAAATAGAAAATTTAAAAAGGAGGATAAAGTTATGAAATTAGAAAGTCTTGAATTTGAAAATAATGGGTTTATTCCGGAAAAATTTACCTGTGATGGTAAAGACATTAATCCTGGGCTAATTATTGAGGATATACCGGAAGGAACTAAAAGATTAGCACTGATTATGGATGATCCCGATGCACCGATGGGGACCTGGGTACATTGGGTGGTATTTAATATCCACGTTACCGATGTTATAGAGGAAAATACAGTTCCGGGCACTCAAGGAACTAATGATTTCCGGAAATTAGAATATGGAGGCCCTTGCCCGCCTTCAGGCACTCACCGTTATTTCTTTAAATTATATGCCCTTGATGAAAAACTCCACATAGAGGAGGGTTGCAAGAAGAAGGAATTAGAGGAAGCCATGGAGGGGCATATTTTAGCTACAGCAGAATTAATTGGCCTATACGAGAGAGAGAAAAATAAAGAACAAGGGGTTTGAGATGAATAAAATAATAAAAATTATAATATTTTTGGGGTTGATTTTGTTTGTTGGTGTCAATATCTATGCCACCGAAATTGAGGTGAATTCAGAAATTAGTGAGATTTGCGTCTATACTGATTCTGCTTTGATAAACAGGGTTACCCATCTTGAACTTGATAAGGGAACTTATACGGCAATTTTCTTAAATATCATTCCTGAGGTTGACGAGAATTCTTTAAGGGTTTCTGCAGAAGGAACAGCAGTAATTAAACTTTTTGGAGCACAGGTTAAAAGAGAGTATTTAGAAGAAATTCCTTCGGAAAGGATTAAACAATTAAAAGAGGAAATTCAGAAATTAGAAGACAAAATAACCAGAATGCAAAACCTGGAAACTATACTTATGGAGAAGAAGAAATTTTTAAATTCAATAACTCTATTTTCCAATGCACAAATTCCTCAGGATTTAGTTACTCAGATGCCACAAATAAGTGATTTGGAAAATATACTTAATTTTTTGGATTTAGAACTGAAAGAAAACTACTCACAGGCTTTAGATTGTGAACTTGAGATTAGAGATTTAAAGAATAAGATTGAAACTTTAAAAAGAGAATTGTCCCAGATATCCGGAGTACAGAGGAAACTAAAAAGATCAATTATGGTAGAGCTGGAAGTGTTAAAAGAGGGGACTACAGATTTGAAGGTTTCTTATCTGGTGAAAGGCGCTTCCTGGAATCCGATATATGATGCCCGCGCAAATTTTGAAAAATCCGAGGTTGAATTAGTTTCTTACGGAGTAATTAGACAGGTTACCGGTGAAGATTGGTTAGAGGTAGATTGCGCTTTATCAACAGCTAAGCCAAGAATCGGGGGAAGTATGCCTTATGTAGCTTCCTGGTTTTTAAGACCATATCAACGCGAAGTATTATCAGATGAAGTATCGGCACCATTAGCAACTGCTTATCAAACCGAAGCATTTAAAAAAGAGGCGGGAGCGATAGAAGAACGGATAGAATCAGAGATGGAATATGCCACTGCCGAAGAAAAAGGTATTGCTATAATCTATAATCTCCCTTCTAAAGTAAGTGTAAAATCAGATAAATCGGAACATAAATTTCCGGTTTCTTCGCAAATTTTATCAGCCGAATTTGAGTATTCGAGCTATCCCCGGGTTAGTCCATTTGCATATCTTGGTTCCCGTGTTACCAACAGTAAAGGCCTTCAATTACTCGCTGGACGGGTAAATATATTCTTAGAAGGAGATTTTGTGGGATTTTCCGGCATTGGTAATATTGCGCCCAGTGAGGAGTTTGATCTGTATTTAGGTATCGACGAGAATGTTAAGGTAAAAAGAGAACTCTTAGAAAAGAAAGTTGATGAAACCCTGATAGCCGGAATCCCCTCACGAACTAAGAAAACGACTTTTAAATATAAACTTACTATGGAGAATTACAAATCTAAAAAGATTAAGGTAAAACTGTTTGAAGCCATGCCTGTTTCTGAAGACGACCGCATTAAAATTAAGATAAATGAGATAAGTCTTGAGCCGGATAAAGAGGACTGGGAAGATCGGAAGGGAATTTGGTTATGGGAGTTGGAATTAGATACTCAGCAAAAGCAGGAAATATTTTATACCTTTACAGTTGAACATCCCCGGGACATGCTGGTAGAAGGATTATAAAGAATTTTCATTTTAATGAAAGAAAGTTCCTCCGTTTTACGTATAGATAGGTGAATGACAAAAAAATATTGTCAACAAACAAAAATTTTAAGGAGGAACGAATCGAATGAAAAGTTCAAGAAATTTAAAAGTTGGAGTAATTTTGCTGGTTATAGCACTGGCAGTAGGAGTTTTTGCCCTCGTCGTTTGGGCAGATGGTAATAGAACCCATGGAATGAGAGGGGGACTAAGTGGGAACATTGAAAGCCCCATATATGGTATGCAAAGCAAAGGGACCTCTAACCAGGGGCAAACTCAAGATTGTGAAGACTGTGTAGAAGGCCTGGGAAATGGAATGGGTCGAAGAGCAGCTGCACCTGATGACGACAGTGACGGTATCCCTAATGGATATGATGAGGATTATATATCACATAATTGTGATGATGAATGTGATGGAACCTGTGACAGCGAACCTAAAGGTAACGGCATGGGGAGAAATTCATCTGATAATGTTTCTGGATTACAAGCTCATGTAAGCGGAATGGAAATGAAGACTATGACCATTGCAGATATTGCTGCCCTTTGGGGAGTAGATGCTGGCAAATTGTTAGAGGGAATTAAGAATGAATTTGAACTTACTCAAGAATATGACATTAGCAGCAGCACCATAGATGATTTTAGGGGAGAATATAGATTTTCACCTTATCAGATAATGGAGATTGCCCAAAGAATTAAAACAATGTTAGTCGAATAAATTTTTAACTATCAAAATAAAGTAGATAATTTCGATCAATAGGAGATAACTCCCTTGCTGATAAGAGTGGTGAGGGAGTTATTTTTTTTGGCGAAAAGAAGGTTGTGGTTAAATTAAAAGCCATAACCATAGCGTCTATAATAAAAAAGGAGGTAAATATAAATGACTAAGAAGCTAGAGGTCTATAAGTGTGAGATTTGCGGAAATATTGTTGAGGTATTACACGAAGGGAAGGGGGCTTTAGTCTGCTGTGGGCAGGAAATGAAGCTGATGAAAGAACAAACTGCTGATCAGACTACCGAAAAACATGTGCCAGTGATGGGGAAAATTCCTTCCGGGATTAAAGCGGTAGTCGGTTCAACCCTGCATCCCATGGAAGAGAAACACTATATTGAGTGGATCGAAGTTGTTACCGGAAGAGGTGCTTCTCGAAAATTTTTAATGCCGGGTGATAAACCGGAATCTCTATTTAAAGACGTAGAAGGATTAGAGAAGATTAGAGAATACTGTAATATTCATGGATTATGGGCACACAAAGAAGGTAAATAGTGTAGTAATTGCAAGCACAGGTAGAGGATTATAATTTTTAAGATGTAGGGGCGTATAGAGCCATACGCCCCGACCTTTAATCTTTCAAAAGGAGATGAGCAAATGGATTTAAAAGCACTTCGCAATATTAGTTACGGTATTTACATAGTCAGCTCGAAAAAAGAAGACCGGATAAACGGACAGATTGCCAATACAGTTTTTCAGACAACTTCCGAGCCAGCTACCATTGCAGTTTGTATTAATAAAGAAAATTTAACCCATGAGTTTATTACCGAAAGTAAAGTCTTTGCTGTCTCGGTATTAGAACAGGAAACCGATATGAAATTTATCGGAAGATTTGGTTTTAAATCAGGAAGAGACGGAGACAAATTTAAGGGAGTAAATTATAAGATCGGGGTAACAGGTTCGCCTATAATTATGGAAAGTACCATAGCTTTTATGGAGGCAGAAGTAATTATGGAAATGGATGCGGGCACCCATACTCTATTTGTAGGGAAAGTTGTCGAGGCAGAGAATATTAAAAAGGCAAAACCGTTGACTTATGATTATTACCATCAAGTGAAGAGAGGCGTCTCTCCCAAGACCGCACCCACTTATATTCCAAAAGAGGAAAAATTAGAAAAAGAAATAAATAAAGAAAGAAAGGAGTCAGAAAAAATGATTAAGTATGAATGTACTGTTTGTGGGTATATTTATGAACCTGAGAAAGGCGATCCCGAATCAGGGGTAAATCCAGGAACTCCCTTTGAAGACCTGCCCGATGATTGGGTATGCCCGGTATGTGGTGTAGGCAAAGATGATTTTGAAGAGGTGAATTAGAAATGACCGTAAAAAAGATAAAAAAAGATATCTATTGGGTAGGAGCGATTGATTGGGATAGAAGGCTATTTGATGAGCTCATCCCCCTTCCCGAGGGTACCAGCTATAATGCTTATCTGATAAAAGG
>JAHIPN010000092.1 GCA_018894595.1 bacterium | reverse complement strand
TTGGAAATATTGGTAAAGTAATCGCTCTGGAATAATAATTTTCTGCTTTTGGAAAATCGCCTTTGTGGTACCCAAATCTTTTTTGATAATAAGGCTGTAAATGCACAGGTATATAATGGACATTTACTCCGATATTTTCTGCTCGTAAGGCCTCAAATATTTCTCTTCTGCCTACTTTTAATCTTTTTAAATTAAGCTGAATCATATAAATATGCCAGGCTGGGTTGGAAGTAGCTGGATTAATTTGAGGAATTTTTATCTCTGGCATATCTTTAAATTCACAGTTATATTTTTGAACAATCTCTCTTCTACGTTGGATAATTCTATCTATCTTTTTTAATTGACTTAATCCTAAGGCACATTGAAAATCGGTTAATCTATAATTATAGCCTAATTCTTGCATCTCGTAATACCAGGGTCCGTCATAATTTAATAGCTTATCTTTTTCTTTGGTAATCCCGTGGGTTCTAAATAATTTTAATCTTTCATAATATTTTTCATTATTAGTTGTTATCATCCCACCTTCTCCGGTAGTAATATGTTTTACCGGATGGAAGCTAAAAATAGTCATATCGCTAATGCTTCCTATTTTTTTACCTTGATAGGTCGCTCCTAAAGCATGAGAGGCATCTTCAATAACTACTAAATTATTTTTTCTTGCGATTTGTAGTATCTTTTCTAAATCAACAGGTAGGCCGGTAAAATCTACGGGAATTAGGGCACGGGTATCAGAGGTAATTTTTTTCTTAATTTCTTCAGGATCTATGTTTAAGGTATCCTCTCTAATATCAGCAAATACTGGAGTTCCTCCCTGATAAATCACACAATTGGCTGAAGCAACGAAAGTTATAGGGGTAGTTATTACCTTCTCACCCTTAGATATTCCAGCAGCAAAACACGCGGTATGGAGGGCTGCAGTACCAGAATTTACAGCTACCGCATAGCGGGCTCCAACATATGTAGCAAGCTCTTTTTCAAACTCTGCTACTTTTGGTCCTTGAGTTATCCAATCAGACCGCAAAACTTCGATAACTGCTTTAATATCTTCTTCATCAATCCATTGATGCCCATAGGGCAACAATTTATCTCTAACTGGTTTTCCTCCATTAATAGCTAATTCTTGGGTCATTATAAGTCCTCCAGCATCTTCATAAGTTCTTGCTTGGTAAGCCATTGGTCGTTATCACCACTTGAGTAGGTAAAATCAGATGACAAAGATTTTCCATCTTTAAAATTATTTTTATCCCAAAAAGCATATTCAGGTTCTACGACAAAATATTTATCAAATTCTTTTGCATGTCGTGCCTCTTCTCCTGTCAAGAGAACTTCATTAATCTTTTCTCCAGGTCGTATCCCGGTAATTTTAATTTCACTTTGGGGAGCAATTGCTTGGGCTAAATCAATTATTTTCATACTGGGAATTTTGGGAACAAATATTTCTCCGCCTTTCATTCTTTCAATACAATCAATGATAAAATGGACTGCTTGTTCCTGGGTGATCCAAAAACGGGTCATGTTTCTATCAGTTATAGTGATAGTACCATTTTTTCTCTGTTCTTGAAATATAGGAATTACGCTTCCCCGACTTGCCATTACATTGCCATAGCGCACACAACTAAATTTAGTTTTTCGCCCTCCACTATAAGTATTCCCCTGAATAAAAAGTTTTTCTGCTACTAATTTGGTCGCTCCATATAAATTAACCGGGTGAACTGCCTTATCGGTACTAAGAGCCATTACTTTCTCTACATTATTATCAATTGCTGCATCAATTACATTCGCTGCTCCATCAATATTTGTCTTAACTGCTTCAATGGGATTATATTCACATGTGGGGACCTGTTTTAGAGCGGCAGCATGAATAACTATATCAACACCATTCATTGCTCGATATAATCTATCTTTATCTCTTACATCTCCGATGAAGAAACGTAATTTTTCACTGTTGGGGAATTGCTGAAATTGTTCTTGCATCTTTTGTTGCTTTAACTCACCACGGGAAAATATACGAATTGCTTTTGGGTTATGTTCTTTTAATATTATCTGGGTGAACTTTTTACCAAAAGAACCAGTCCCCCCAGTAACTAAAATTACTTTATTTGAAAATGGCATATTAATACCTCCGCTTTATATTATGCTTTTTATTTATCAATTTAATAATCAGCTAATTATTGAACTACCGAACCGTCGAAAAACCCTTATAATATAAGCCTTTTTAGCTATATCTAATATAACGCTCCTCACGGCGTTTATTTGGCAAAAGATAGGGTTTTACCTTAGGGACTTCAAAAAAATGCGTTATACGCGCCATACGTAGCTCTCTCTTAAAAGCCTTACATACCAACCCTTTCAAGACCTAAAAAAGCTATATTTGGTACTTTTTTACTTGTTTTTGCCATGATTTGCGCGATAAATATTTTTTATATTTTTAAGAGAACTCTGAAACCCTTGTATTATCTATGTTTTTAGAACATGTGAATTTTATACAATAAAGACAAAAAAGGTGTAAATTACAAGATGTAAGATGAGATTGCTTCGGTCGTTTCACCCCCTCGCAATGACAGAAAAAGTCTCACCCCCACGCAATGACAGAATGTTCAAAACATGAACTTATATAAACTATACCACAGAAAGAATACTGAGTCAATCGACCGATCAAGATCAATCTACCAATCAGCTACCAGATATATAAAGTTGGCATAAAATTGGCATAAAGTTGGCATATTATATAAACTCGTAATATATCCCCTTTTTCTCGCCTTTCCTAATAATGGCTTTTTTGTTGATTAGATCATTTAAATCCTTTCGGAGAGTTTCTCTGTTTACATCAGGACAAAGATTTTGATACTCTCTATTTGTAATTTTTCTATATTTTTTAAGATATTCTATTGCCTTCTTTTGCCGCTCGTTTAATTCTAATGACTCAAGATTTTCAGGTATCTGAAATTTCCTTAAAACTACAGCAAAACCACTGGTAACTTCTTTAAATATAGGTTCGGGTAAATCCTCTTCTCTGCACCATTTTATAATGTCATTCGTTCCAGTCCCCCACCTTTCAATATATTTTATCAGAAATAGAAGATTAGCTAAAGAAGGATTCACAGGTATTGATTTATGTTCTTCTTTCAAATCTTTTGGAGTTAGAGGTGGAGGAAGTTTGCCCGGATTCCAAATTTCTATTCTGTCATCAAAAATAGAAATATGTACATTGGCAGAGGAATAATAATCTCTATGGGCGATAGCATTAATAATTGCTTCTCTAATTGCATCTGGAGGATACTCCCACTTTTCTTGCCTCTCTATCTTTCCCTGTTCAATCCAAGCAGCCTTTTTTATGTTAAACAAAATAAATTTCTCTGCTTGATCAATCTGTTCATAAACACTTCCTTCGATTACTTTCATATCAATAAAAGGTTTTACAGCCTTCATTCCTTTAAAGCGAGCACATCTTATTTCAGATTGAATAAAAAATCTTTGCGGATTTTTGCCAAACATTAGAATTGCTGTATTGGTAGGTTTATTATCGATGAGCAAATTTAATCTTTTTAACGCTTC
>JAHIPN010000091.1 GCA_018894595.1 bacterium | reverse complement strand
GAGCAGTTATCAACAGGCACAGTAATTGTTCTTCCACAATCAGATAGACCTGATAAAATAATAGTTTATGCCAGAGTGAGCTCAAGTGAAAACAAGAGTAATCTTGAGTCTCAAGCAAAGAGAGTTACTGATTATTGTATTGCCAGGGGTTATAAGATAGCAGATATTATTAAAGAAATAGGCTCTGGAGTAAATGATAACAGAAAACTGCTTGAAAAAGTTTTAAGACGGAAAGATTATTCTAAAATAGTTGTGGAGCATAAAGACAGATTAACAAGGTTCGGATTCAATTATATTAAAATTCTGTTTGAAGAATCAGGAATGGAAATTGAAGTGATAAATGAATCAGAGAATGATAAAGATGATTTGATGCAGGATTTTGTTTCGATAATTACTTCTTTTTGTGCAAGGCTTTATGGGTTGAGAAGAAGTAAGAGAAAAACGGAACAATTATTAAAGGAGTTGCAGATTGAAAAGAAGTCTTAAATTCAGTCTTAATGAAGGGAACCCTGATAAGATTTTTGCCTTAGAAAAGTTATATGATGAATATATTGAGACTGTCAACATCTTTATAGAAAAGCTTTTTAATAAACAAGAGCTATCAGAGGTTTTTCTTAAATCTCTTACTTCTCCTCTCTCTTATCGGTATCGTCAGTGCGCTAAAAGACAGGCTTTTAAAATATACAAGTCGTGGTGCAGGAATAAAAAGAAAGGAGAAAAACCTGTATTAAAGGGTTCTATAATTTTAGATTATCGGTTTATTGAAATACAAAAAAGTAAAAAATCATTTGATTATTGGGCAAAAATTGCTACTTTAAATAAAGGAAAACCTATTTTAATTCCTTTCAAATCTTATGACTATGCTAACAAATATTTTAATAACTGGAAATTAGTAAGTGGAGGAAGATTACAAAAACGAGATAATGGGTGGTTTTGCTTATTAACTTTCGAGAAAGAAACTCCACAGAAGAAGGAAGAAGGAAAAGTTATAGGAGTTGATATAGGAATAAAGAAATTAATCGTAGATAGTAACAGAAAAGAATATGGTAAGAAAATTGAGTTTCTATTGGATAAAATACAACGAAAAATACAAGGTTCAAAAGCTTTCGAGAGAACCTTAAAAGAAAGGGATTATTATGTCGACAAAACAGTTAAAGAACTTCCACTTAATGAAACAAAAATGATTGTAATGGAAGATATTACGGACATCAAAAAGAATACGAAGAAAGAAAAACGCTTAAACAAGCAATTTAGAAGTAAGTTCCAAAGATGGATTTATTCTAAATTGATAAGCAGGATACAGCAATTATCTGAAGTAAATGGCGTCCATTGTCAAATGGTTGCTCCTGCTTATACATCACAAACTTGCAATAAATGTGGGTTTGTTCACAAGTTAAACAGGAACGGTGAGATATTTGAGTGTAGGAATTGTGGCTATGCGGCAGATGCGGACTGGAATGCGTCTTTGAATATCTTGAATCTTGGTTTGGCCCAGCAGTCTATGGTCGCTGGAAGTGTAAAAGCTATCAGTGGAATATATGTCCATTAAATTAGCAACTATGTAAAGTCAATATCTTCGCTTAACCTGTGATAGTTAAGGTGAATTTTATTAAAAAGCGTTCCACCTTTAAAAACAATTTTATCACTCAACTGTGATTCAACATTATTTAAAATAATGGTCAAATAATAGTCTTTCTCGATAGTCTCCAGTCTAAATTTAAATTTTTCCGCTATAAACGGTATTATATGCTGTAGCTTTTCCTTATCCATTAATGATAATTCTCCATTTTTTATTGGCTTTACCAATCTTCGCTTCTGTATCATATAAAAAAGAATAACCCTTTTGCCCTATGTTAATTTTATTGAGTATCTTTTGAGAAACTCCAAGCTTTTCCAGGAAAAAACCTATCCGCCTGCGGATTATTTGTACAGGGTAGCGCGCGACATAATCTACAAAAACAGCCACATAAATATTCTTTAGTTGTTTAGTTAAAATGCTGGATGCCTTTTTAACATTATAAAATTCAAATGTGTCTAACAATGCTCGTTCTTTTGAAGCAAAAACAATATCTTCCCTGCTAATCTTACGAGTTTCCAGGCCATATATCCTATCAGGCAGTACTTTTATTAGCTTATACCTGACACCATCAACGGTTTTTTTTATTGAATATTTATCATTTACCACATGTATCATTTGCGCGACTTGTTCGGTAAAGCCATATGAATTAAAGACACTGGAGTAGCCTATATAATATTTTGCTTCATTTATTAATGCTTTCGCTATCAGATATTCATTACCTGCCCATCTGCCCTGAGGGGCTTTCATGGGAATAAAAAGATAAATATTCTTTATAATCTTCCTGAGTCTCTTCTTTTCGAGCAATTTCTTTATTAAATAAGCTCCCTTTTGCCTACTGGCACAAAAGAAATTTATTTCTTTCCTTGTATAAATCTCCTTTCCCTCAAACTCAAGTCGGGTCATGAGATCTACTTCTTTAGTAGAAAGCGTCTTTTTTGTTATTATTTTCAGTTTCATATTTC
>JAHIPN010000090.1 GCA_018894595.1 bacterium | reverse complement strand
TAGGACTAATAATTGAATTTTGGACCTTAGGCTGGGGAATTGCCGGGTCAATAGGAATAATTTCTCTCTCTTTATTTTTTGGAGGACATATAATTGTCGGCTTAGCAGGATTTGAAACAATTATCCTATTTGTAATCGGTCTTCTTTTGCTTTTAGCAGAAATATTTTTTATTCCCGGGTTCGGTCTGGCCGGAATAGGTGGAATTGCAGCTATTTTAACCAGTATATTTCTTACTTTTGGGAATATTGTCCAGGCGACTTATTCTATCTTGATTGCCCTGGGCGTATCCATAATAGGGCTTTTACTATTAATTAAATATATTCCTTCCACTCGAACCTGGAGAAAATTTGTCCTTTCTACTGAACAGAAAAAAGAATTGGGATATACGGTAGGGACAAAAGATTTAAAACTATTAAACGGAAAAGAAGGCATAGCCATTACACCTTTACGTCCGTCTGGTATAGTAGAGGTAAATGGTAAAAAATTAGATGCCCTTACACGGGGAGAATATGTTGATTCTAATACTAAAATTAAAATAATAAGCGTTGAAGGTAATAAGATAGTAGTCGAAGCAGTCGATGCTTCTAAGTTAAGTTGAAATTATAAAGTTGTATAGGACGGGCGTCTTGCCAGTCTATTTAGAAAAGATATTATTTTTCAAATAAGGAGGTAATAAAATGTTTGAATTATTAATTCCGTTGATTCCAATTATCGTAATTGTTTTTATAATCTATATTTTCTTTCAATTTATACCGGTAGGATTATGGATTTCAGCTATGGCTGCAGGAGTAAAGGTGGGGATTTTTACTTTGGTGGGTATGAGACTTAGAAGGGTGCCTCCCAATCAGATTGTTAATGCTTTAATAAAGGCCACTAAAGCTGGTTTGACCATTTCTATTGATAAATTGGAAGCACATTTCTTAGCTGGGGGAGATGTTGACCGAGTAATAGATTCCTTGATTGCTGCTGAGAGAGCCGGCCTTAATTTAACCTTTGAAAAGGCAACCGCTATTGATTTAGCCGGTAGAAATGTCTTGGAAGCAGTACAAATGAGTGTAAACCCGAAAGTAATAAAAACACCGATAGTAGCAGCGGTAGCTAAAAATGGTATTCAGGTTATGGCCACTGCAAGAGTGACGGTAAGAGCAAATATTGAACGGTTAGTTGGAGGAGCCGGTGAGGAGACAATTATAGCCAGAGTAGGAGAAGGAATTGTTACCACTATCGGTTCAGCAGAGACTCATAAAAATGTTTTAGAAAACCCGGATAATATTTCCAAGACTGTCTTAAAAAAAGGTTTAGATGCCGGGACTGCTTTTGAGATATTATCTATCGATATTGCTGATGTTGATGTAGGTAAAAATATTGGTGCAATGCTGCAGACTGATCAGGCAGAAGCTGATAAGAAGATTGCTCAGGCCAAGGCTGAACAGAGAAGGGCATTAGCGGTAGCTCAGGAGCAGGAAATGAAGGCCAGAGTTCAGGAAATGAGAGCAAAGGTGGTAGAAGCAGAAGCAGAAGTTCCGAAGGCAATGGCAGAAGCATTAAGAACCGGAAAATTAGGAGTAATGGATTATTATAATTTGAAGAATATCGCTGCCGATACTGCTATGCGGGATAGTATTTCCGAAACCTCAAAGAAGAAAGAAAATAGGTAAGATAATATTATTTTACTTAAAAAGGATAGAATAAACAATGTCATTAGTTTTATATATATTTATTTTCTATATTATAATAAGTTTGTTAAGCCGGATAGGAAATAAAAAAAGAAAATCTTATAACTTAATGCAGAAAGAAGAAGATGATTCTATATCGGTATTTTCGGAAATCCAGGATGAGGCAGGGTTGCCTGAGGAGAAGACTAATATAAAACAAGTTGATAATATAGAAAAAAAGGATAAAATTATTATAGATGACGAGGTTAAAGAATTTTATAGAGACAAAGGTGAGGATAAAGAGAAAGAAGTTTTAGCTGAAAAGTCGGCAGTAGAAGATGGGGAAGAAATTTCATCTGGCCGCGAAAGCGGATTAGAAATGTATTTATCTGATAATATTCTAATTAACGGAATAATATTATCAGAGATAATTGCTCCGCCCAGAGCTCTAAGGCCTTATTTTACGAAAGTAGGCAATTATAATAGAAAAAGATAAAAATATAAGTCATAGCATATTAATTAATAATAAAGATGAGTTAAGAGAACTTTTTGGACAATATGATGAAAATATCAAATTTATCAACCAGCATTTTTCAATAAGAATATCAACCCAAAACGATAACAAGTTAGTTGTTTCAGGGAAAAAGAGTGAAATAGATAAGGCTGTAAAAATAATTGAAGGACTTCTCTCCATAATCAGGAAAGGGCATTCACTTTCTATGGCACAGGTAAAATACCATGTTGAAATGTCTCAGAGTAACCAGCCTGTAGATTGGAAATTATTATACAAAGACGTGATTCACGTTTTTAAAAAAGATAAAGAGATTAGACCAAAAACCTTAGGTCAACAGAAATATATAGAAGCTGTTAGAAAGAATGATATTGTCTTTGCTATCGGACCTGCTGGAACGGGAAAGACCTACTTAGCAGTAGCTATTGCTCTGTCTGC
>JAHIPN010000089.1 GCA_018894595.1 bacterium | reverse complement strand
TTATCCTCCGATGTTAAAGGAATCTATGAAACTAAATATAACAGAAAGAGGAACATATACCATCGAGATGGAGCTGAGAGATATTAAAGATAACATTATTTCAAAAAATTCTTATAAAATAGAAGTGGTATAAGTTTGTAAGGATATTTTAGTGGAATAAGATTATATTGGGTAGGGGCCTATTGCATACGCCCCTATTAGTTTTTAATAATATTTTTTGAATATCCGAATAAAAGATTTTGGTATTATGATAAAAAGTATTATAATTATAGAAAACATTTCTTTCCCCCCTTCTCTTAAATGAAGAGAATAAAAATAAGATAAGAAAAATTATCAATAAATAAAAAGGAGAAAAACTAAGATGAAAAAAGATAAAGAAATTTTGGAAAATTCTGAAGCACAGGATGAATTAAAGGAATTAGACAATCTAGAGGATTCTTTAGAAACAGAAGATTTAAAAAAATTAGATTAAAAATTCAAGAGGAGGAAGCAGTATGGTATTAGAAGCAATTAAAAAAAGGCAGAGCGTGCGCAGTTATCAGGACAAAGAAATTCCAGAAGAAATACTTCAGCAGATTTTGGAAGCCGGCAGATTAGCTCCTTCGGCTAAAAATACTCAATCCTGGAAATTTATTGTAGTTAAAGATAAGGATTTAAGAAAGAAATTAGTTCCGGCTTGTAAAAACCAGGAATTTGTAGGAGAGGCTCCGGTAGTTATAGCCGGGTGTGCTACTAATCCTGATTATGTGATGACTTGTGGAGAGCATAGCTACTCTATTGATTTGGCTATCGCCCTTGATCATATGAGTTTAGAGGCAGCCTCCCTGGGATTGGGGACCTGCTGGATAGGTGCTTTCTATCAGGATCAAGTTAAAGAAATTTTAGGTGTACCAGAAGATGTGCGAATTGTATCTCTCATGCCTTTAGGATATCCTAAAGAATTGGAAAATAAAAGGGGAAGAAAATCTTTATCAGAAATTATCTGTTACGACAAATATACTTCATAGACTTTGTTAGGACGGTCCTTTGACAAACTTTAATTATAGCTTGTAGCAGCACGGCGTTACTGTGCTAAAGTTTTTTAGTTAATCGTTTTTAATTTTTTATATTGTTTTTTATGTAGGGGTCGGATTTATCCGACCCGAGTATTTTGATAATTTATTTTTTATTTAAATAAGAGATTTAATCCTACTTCTTCATTAAATTCTCTTTCTATTTCTCCATCAATTTCCTCAATTATAATTTCACCAGTTCCGCTAATAACGGCAGAAGTTAAGTGTCCTCCGTAGGCATTATATTTAGAATCGGATAAACCAATATGCAGATGAAGATATATTTCTCCATTCATGGTGGAGATATTTCCAGATAAATTGGTAATTTCGTAGTCTCCAATTAATTCCTGGGATTGATATTGTTTACTCTTAGTGTTAAAAAGTCCGACGGTTACTCTATCGGTAGCTCCAATTCCACTAAGTGAGCCTAATTTTATTTTATTATCTTCACATACCCTTTTTATGGTTTGGATAACTTCTTCTCCTTTATCGATTCTTACTATCCATTTGTTCCCAAATTTTTTAAATTTCATATCTTATTCCTCCCGTTTTTTTATTAATCTGTCATTTAAATTAGTCGTTAGTGAGGTGTAGGGGCACTATGAATTGTGCCCTTCCTATTTTATTGTTTTTTGTTTGCCCTGTTAAGTGAGCATCTACTAAGCAGGGTTTCCTGTGGGCGTATAGCAATACGCCCCTACTTTATCCCTGATTAGGCTTTTAGTATGAGAGGTAGGGGTCGGATTTATCCGACCCGAGTATTTTGTTAATTTTTTTCAGCGGGTTCGATGAATCGAACCCCTACATATTACTTATTACTCATCACTCATTACAGTAATTTATACGGCGATTCCATTTTTTTACTTTTAATCAAAATATCTTTAGGAATTCCAAATTTTATCAATTGCTCATAAAGAGCCTCAACAAAGAATTTTTCGGTATCGAAATGTTCAACATCCAAAACGTTCAGTCCCAATTCTTTAGCTCGAAGGGCAGTATGATAAGCGATGTCTCCGGTTATGTATAAGTCAGCATCTTTATTATTGACTTGTTCTAAGAGAGAGCCTCCTGACCCTGTGCAAAGAGCGACTCTTTTTATCTTTTGCTCATTAGATTTAATAAGTCTTACATAGCGGGCCCGGAGCCGATTTTTCACTTCCAGGGAGAATTTAGAAATTTCTACTTCCCTATCTATCTCTCCGAATATACCTATCCCATATGATGATTTTGTTTTAAGTTCATATACATCATAAGCTGGTTCTTCGTAGGGATGGTTATCTTTCATAGCCTGTACAACTGAATCTAAATCTCTTTCTGCTACCACAGTTTCAATTTTTATTTCCTGAACTTCTTCTCTTTTTCCTATTTTTCCGATAAATGGATTGGTTCCTTCCATGGGTTTAAAAGTTCCTTTTCCAGTAATATTAAAAGATGTTTCGGTGTACTTGCCAATTTTTCCTGCTCCCGCCTTAAAGATTGCCTGGCTAATCTTATCTGCATGCTGAGCAGGAACATAGACAGCAAATTTAAAAATTTTTTCTGAACTGCTTTGTAGAGGAGAAATTTTTTTTATCCCTAATAAATTAGCTACATAATCATTTAACCCGCCTTCGGCAAGGTCGTAGTTGGTATGCATTGCCATAAGATTGATTTGACCGGTGATGACCTGATAGAGCAGGGGATTTTTCTGTTTAGTAATTTGCTTTAAAGGAGAAAAGAGAAGGGGATGGTGGGCAATAATTAAATTTGCCTTTTTTTCTATAGCCTCATTCAAGACACCCTGAGTTACATCTAAGGATAGTAATATTTTTGTTATAGGGGCATCAAGGTCGGCAAATTGAATACCACTATTATCAAAACTTTCCTGTAAGAAAAAAGGGGCAATTTTATCTAAATTATTTAAAAGATTTTTTACCTTCATTTTTCTGTCCTCCCCGGCCTATATTAGGTTAACTGATTAAAATTGTGTTATTATTATAGTATATTTTTTAAAATTTAAAAGCAAAATGATAAAGAAATTGGAAAATTACTTCAATTAAGAGGAGATAAAAGATGAAGAAACCGGAGTTATTGGCCCCAGCTGGTAATTTAGAAAAATTAAAGATCGCGGTTATTTACGGGGCTGATGCAGTATATTTAGGCGGCGAGAATTTTGGATTAAGAGCAGGAGCAAAAAACTTTACTCTAAAGCAATTAGCAGAAGGAATAAAGTTTGCGCATGATAGAGAGAAGAGGGTTTATCTGACTCTTAATATAATACCCCACAATGAAGATTTAGTGGGATTACCCGAATATGTGGCTAAATTAAAGGAACTGGATTTAGATGCCCTAATAATTTCCGATCCGGGAGTGCTTAAGATAGTTAAGAATATTATCCCGGAGATGGAGGTTCATTTAAGCACCCAGGCCAGTACTACTAATTATGCGGCAGTGAATTTCTGGTATGAGCAGGGGGTTAGAAGAATAATTTTAGCTAGAGAATTATCCCTGGAGGAGATAAAAGAAATAATAAAAAAATCTTCTCCTGATATAAAAATTGAAACATTTATACATGGAGCTATGTGTATATCCTATTCGGGTAGATGCCTGTTAAGTAATTATATGGTAAGTCGGGATGCCAATAGAGGAGATTGTGCCCATTCCTGCAGATGGAGATATTATCTTATGGAAGAGACAAGGCCGGGGGAATATTTTCCGGTATATGAGGATGAGAAGGGAGCTTATTTTTTTAATTCCAAAGACTTATGTATGATAGAGCACCTTCCTTCATTGATAGAAGCAGGAATTTCCGTTTTTAAGATTGAAGGGAGAATGAAGAGTTCGTATTATGTAGCTGCCGTGGTCAAGGCTTATCGGCATCTTATTGATAGTTATTTTTCAAAACCGAAGGAATATTTTTGTGATAAAAAATGGTTAGATGAGATAAAAAAAGTGAGTCATAGATATTTTACAACCGGATTTTACTTTGCTAAACCAGGCGGCGAGGAACAAAGGTATGATAGCAGTGCTTATATCAAAACTTACGATTTTGCCGGATTGATACTTGATTATGACGCAGACAATCAGATAGCTACTATAGAACAGAAAAACAGGATATTTACAGGAGACGAAATTGAAATATTTGGTCCAGATGATGACTTTTTTATCCAGAAAATCGAGAAAATGTGGGACGAAGATGGGGAAGAGATAGAAGTTGCTCCCCATGCCAAACAAATTATCAGAATGAAAATGGCTAAACCGGTAAAACCGTGGTATATAATAAGAAAATCTAATGAAACTTAGATATTATTAAATCATCTAAATTTTCCTGCATATTTCTTCCTTAAATAATTGTTTCAGTCTTTAATTGGGAAAATAATTAAATTTAAAGTTCAGCCATGGCTTTTTTAAGAGTCTTTATATCTTTCCAGGTTAAGTCTTTAGGGCTGCCCGGGAAAGTTGCTTCGTTTCTTAATAAGTAGCTAGGATGAAACATAGGAAATATCTTTATTCCTCCTAACCAGTCAAACCACTGGCCTCGAATTTTAGTGATCCCTTGGGTAGTTTCCAAAAAGTATTGAGTGGGGACATTACCCAATGTAACAATAATTTTAGGATTGATTAAAGCAATCTGGGTTTCTAAATGAGGGAAACAGGTTTCTATCTCGCTTTTAGAGGGGTTACGGTTTGCCGGAGGTCTGCATTTTAACATATTAGTTATAAATATATCTTCTCTTTTTATATCAACTGATTGTAGGATTTTAGTTAAAAGCTGGCCAGCTTTACCCACAAAAGGTTTACCCTTGAGGTCTTCCTCTTCTCCCGGAGCTTCTCCGATAAACATTACCTTAGATTTTGCATTTCCTTCCCCGGGGACAACCTCTGTGCGAGAAAGATACAAAGGACATTTTTCACAACTTTTACATTCTTCTGCCACTTCTTCTATGGTAAGTGGATTAAGATTTTTAGACATCAATTTTACTCCCCTTTATTTTAATTATTGAAGTAAATATTAATGAAAAGAACTACTAATAATTATTTTAGGTAATTAAATATCTTTAAATTTTTATAATTTTACCATTTTTTTATACTTTTTAGCAAGCAATTAAGAGGAAGGTTAGAGAAAATCCCGAGCTGAACAAACTCCATCTCTCTCGGCAACCGAAAACTTTTCTCTAAAAAAAGCAGGATTTCCCCAACCTTTTGTCGAATATAAAAAAGATGGTATATAATGGAGCTTTTTCAAAAATAACAAAAAAGATTAAAAATTTTCGTATTTTCCCAATTATTTTCCTAATTCTTGCCATACTGTAGTCATAACGGTGTGATATAATTATAAAAACCCGACTGTATTAAAATTAATAAAAAAGATGTACTTCAAATAAAGATTAAGAAAAGTACTCTACCTGTATCCTACAAAGGCAAATATTATACCCGGGTGGGGAATACTAGCAGAGAGATGCAGGGAGAAGAACTAAGATCCTTTTTTATAAAAGGTACAAACTGGGACGGACTTACCGGAAATTACAGTTTAGATGAAATTGATACTGAAACCGTCAGAAAATTTATCCGAATGGCCGTAGGAAGCGGAAGGCTAAGAATCGAAGGTGAGAAAGAAGATATAAAGACTATTTTTGAGAAACTAAAACTTATTATCAATGGTAAATTAACTAATGGAGCGATAATGCTCTTTGGTAAAAATCCTCAGAAATATTTCATTAATGCATTGGTAAGAGTAGGAAGATTTAAAGATGAAATCACAATTATAGGTGATAGACGCATAGAAGGGAATCTATTTAAACAAATAGAAGAAGCCGAGGAAGCAATAAAGAATTTCATAAATGTAAGATATGAAATAACCGGAGAACAGCTAACCAGAAAAAACATCTGGGATTATCCTTTAGAAGCAATTAGAGAGGCACTCTTAAATTCCGTGATTCATAGAGACTATTTTAAATACAATGTACAAACTCAGATTAAGATATTTAACGATTGGATATGGTTTTTTAATATTGGAGGACTTCCGGAAGGAATAACCCTTGAACAGCTAAAGACTACCCATCCATCAGTTGCCAGAAACCCTCTTATTGTCCATATATTTTATCTTGCCGGATTAATCGAAGAATATGGTTCGGGGATAGGAAGAATTATAAGCTCCTTAAAAGAAGCCAACCTGCCAGAACCTGAGTTCAAAGAAGAATTTGCTGGATTTTCTCTTTACATGAGAAAAGATTATTATACAGAAGAAAGACTTAAAGAAATAGGACTTAACGATAGGCAGATAAAAGCTGTAATTTATGTAAAAGAAAAAGGAAAGATTACCAATAAGGAATATCGAGAATTAAACGGGGTGATTAAAAAAACTGCAAGTCGTGACTTAGGAGCTCTAACAAATATGCGTATACTGGAGAAAGTTGGATCTACAGGAAAGGGAACATATTATATTATGAAATAAACCAGCCAAAGGGGACATAAAGGGGACAGTCTTTTTTTATCCTCCTCTGTCATTCCCACGAAAGTGGGAATCTATCTCTCTTTCTGTCATTGCGAGACCTGATTTATCAGGGCGCGGCAATCCCAGGTGAAAAGGGGGACTGCTTTTATTTCCCCACATTTATGCTAGGTAAAAAGCAAAGTCTGTCCCCTTGATTCTAAAATATTCTTCCAAAAAAGAAGGACTTTTAACAACTAATGTAGTATTTAGATAACAGTCTGTTTTATACAAAATCACAATTTTTCTTAAATAACTAAAAAAATCAAACTTTTTTCAATTTTTTCAAATTATTTTCCTGATTATTGCCATACAGTAGTCGCAGCCGTGTGAAATAATTATAAAAAATATCTAATTTTAATTAAAAAAAGTAGCTAATAGGTAAAAACCACTTGTAAAATTTACCAGCATATTATCCAAATGGCGAGAAACGTAGATTAATATAAATATTAATGAAAAAATATTAGGAGGACTTGAATGATTCCATCCCGAAAGGTTAAAGAAACAGCAACGAAATATTTTACAAAGGATTATAATATGAATACAATGCAAACAAAAAGCAAATCACCAGAGGAAATATTAAATTTATTTAAAGAGAAAAGCATAGATGAAGATTGGACTTTTGCTGAATACAAGCCATCTGATACAGGAAAGTGGACACATAGCTATCACCGTTATCCGGCAAAATTTATCCCCCAATTAGTTGAAAAATTAATTGGTGAATATATATTTAGTGAAAATGCTCATATAGATGATCCATTTATGGGATGCGGAACTACTATTGTTACCGCCATATCTAGAGGTTTTAAAGGTAGCGGCACCGATATAAATAAAATATCTTCTCTAATAACTAAAGTAAAATCTACCCCAATAGAACCTTCTTATCTTGATGAAAAAATAAAATGCTTATTAGGAAAACTACAATTTTTAGCAGATTCCCAATCTCAGAATTTATTTCCTAATACAAATATTGAACCTCTAATCCCCCAAAAACATATAGAGCGAATTAATTACTGGTTTACCGAACAAAATAAAAATGAATTAGGAATGATATTAAGAACAATTTACAATGAAGAAGATAAAACAATCCGGGATTTTTTTCTCATAGCGTTTAGTCACATTTTGAAAAATTGTTCTATATGGCTTCAGGCAAGTACTAAACCCACCAGAGATTTTAAAAAAAAACCAACCAAACCCCACATTGTGTTAAGAAGACATTTAAAAAAAATGCAAAGAGGAAATAATAGTTTTTATCAGATTGTTTCCCTAAAAGTAAAAAATAATATAGAAAACTACTTAAATATAAAAATACAAGATGCAAAAACCCAACCCACATCTGACAACGAGGTAGATTTAATAATTAGTTCGAGCCCTTATGTAACCAGCTACGAATATGCAGATTTACATCAACTTTCCACTATCTGGCTGGATTTTGCAGATAATTTAACCGAATATAGAAAAGAATTTATTGGGTCTGCGCACAAATATAGCAATGATAAAAAGTTAAAAAGTAATATAGCACAAGAAATTGTCGATAAAATGCTAGAAAAAAATAAAAAAATGGCAAATGAAATAAGAACTTTTTTTATTGATATGCAAGAAGTGTTTGACGAAAGCTATCGTATTTTAAAAAGTGGAGGAAGGTGTTGCTACGTAATTGGTGATACTTGTTTGAAAGGTGTAAATATTCTAAATGCCGAAGTCTTTGCGGAAAGCTTGCAATATTCAGGATTTATTATTGATAGAATAATCAAGAGAAAAATACCCTCGAAAATATTACCACAAAAAAGGGATTTAAAAACAGGGAGGTTTGCCAGTAATCACCACGCAAACTCAGAAGCCTACCCGATAGAATATATCGTAATAGGATTAAAGGAGTAAAAAGTATGAAATTTGAAGATTTAAAAAAATTGTATTTACAAAAGAAAGAACAATTTGGTGATAATGCACACAAACATATTTCACAATTATTAAAAGAAGCGAAGGTACTTCATAAAAAAGATTGGCTAAAAAATCCCACTAAGGGTGGAGATCATGAGCAAAGTTGGAGGGCATTTAAGGGAAAAAATTTAGAAAAATTAATTCAATTCATTATTACCGAAGAAGTTGAAGATCTCGGATTGAAAGTAGTTAATGGAAATAAACTGGAAAGATCAGTAAAGTTACCATTAGAGTTGAGTAAGGTTAAAAGAAACTTAGCCATTGATTATGGGGAATTTGGGTTACATTTGCCCGATGTGGATATTATTATTTATAATCCAAGTAGTTATAAAGTTTTAGTAGTTATTTCAAGTAAAGTGACTTTGAGAGAGAGAATAGCTCAAACTGGTTACTGGAAACTTAAACTTCTGCAAGATGAGGCAACAAAACATATCCGAGTTTATTTTATTACACCAGATGAAGATGGAACATTAACTCACAGGAAGCCCACAAAAAAAGGGCGAGCTATTGTGGAGGTAGACTTAGACGGGAGTTATGTTTTAACCGAAGAAGAAATTGAAGAAAGCAAAAAAGTAAAACTCTTTGAATATTTTATAGAAGATTTGAAAGGATTGCTAAAAAATGATAATTAAAAAACCTAAATTTGAAACGACAACATTATGGGATTTTCCAACTCAGAACTATGGGGATAAGCCACACGGAAGTAATAAATATTCTGGTGTAACACCTGCGTTTATTCTCTGGAATTTGGTTCAAAGATATACTAAAGAAAATGATTTAGTAGTAGACCCGATGTGTGGAAGTGGAACTACTATTGATGTTTGTAAAGAAGAAATCGAAAAGTTTTAGGATTCGATATAGTTCCTTACCGAGCAGATATAAAACAAGCAGATGCCAGAAAATTGCCCTTAAATAATGAAACTGTAGATTTTATTTTTATTGATTCACCTTATTCAGATAATATAAAATATAATGATCATCCTGATAATATTGGCAAAATGTCTTGTGAAAATCCTGTATTTTTTGAAGAAATGGAGAAAGTTGCGAAAGAAGCTTATCGGGTTTTAAAAGCGGGAAAGTATATAGCCTGGTTAATTGGAGACCAAGCAAAAAAGAAAAAATTTACACCAGTAGGATTTAAAATATATTCTATACTTGAAAAATATTTCACACCAGTTGATCTTGTATGTGTTACAAGACATAATCAATCCTCAAATACACCTATCTGGCATGAAAGAGCGAAGAGGTATAATTTTTATCTGAGAGGATTTAAACATTTAATAATAATGCAGAAAACGGATAAGTAAAAATTTTAGATTTTTTAAAAACAATTATAAAAATAGAGAGAATGTGACATGGAAATATTTACTAAAGACGCGCCAAGAAAGCTCTATATTTCTTACAGGGTGAAAGTCCCTGTTGGGTAAGGTTTAGCCAACCACCCATACCGGAGTGTTGCATCAAAATGGGTAACTATTAGATGAAGCGTACACAGGGAAACAGAGGTAAATCTATCCGATGAAAAGAGAGGAAAACTGATGGCTTATAA
>JAHIPN010000008.1 GCA_018894595.1 bacterium | reverse complement strand
TACCTGGAACTTGACTATAAAACCTACTACCCCAGTGACCTATACTATCACTGCCTCTGCTGGCCCCAATGGATCTATAAGCCCATCCGGAAGTGTAACCGTAAACCAGGGTTCGAATAAATCATTTACCATTACTTCTGATAGCGGTTATAGTATAAATGATGTCTTGGTAGATGGGAGTTCAGTAGGAGCAGTAAGTTCATACACCTTTACTAATATAAGCCAGAACCACACCATCTCTGCTACCTTTAAGGCAGATGTTAATCATGCCCCGGTTATAACTTCTACCCCGGTTACTTCTGCGACCAAAGACCAAGCATATACCTATGATGTAAATGCTACTGATTCTGACGGAGATACCCTGGTTTATTCTCTAACAACTACACCCAGCGGGATGAGCATCAATTCTTCAACCGGACTGATTGCCTGGACGCCTACTGCTGCCGGAAATTATAATGTCACGGTAAGAGTCAGCGATGGAGCACTTTTTGATACTCAGAGCTATACTATTACTGTAGTAGAGAACGGTACTTGTGATATCGGACCTGCGGGAGGATGCATCTTCTATGACAAAGGCAGTTACTCTAATGGATGGCGGTATCTGGAAGCCGCCCCTGCATCCACTGAATGGATGGGCAAACAATGGGGTAGCTATAAAACTTTGATTGGAGGAACAGGAACAGGGATTGGAACCGGGCAGAGCAATACGACTATTATCGTGGCCTGGTTGAATAATAACTCAGATGATACTTACGGAGATGTTACGTATAAAACTGATCGCGCAGCCTATTTGTGTGATGCTCTGACCGTAGGCGGTTATAGTGACTGGTTTTTGCCCTCGAAAGATGAATTAAATCTGATGTTTACAAACCTGCATTACATCTTTCCTCCAGTCGGTGGTTTTGCTCATGACGGCCACTACTGGAGTTCGACGGAGTACGATGCGTACAACGCTTGGCTCCAGAATTTCGGCAGTGGTGCGGGTCAGACCTACGGCGGCGATGACTTTCCGGCCCGGGTCCGTGCTGTTCGGGCTTTTTAACTATTTATCCATTTAACTATTAAGGGGGAGCAGGGTGGCACTCAATATTACTTGAGTGCCACCCTGCCAGAGAATTTTTTATAGCACTCTTACTATATTTCCATCAATCTTCAATCAATGTGTCAGGGGAAGCTTGTAATAGCTCAATAATCCGGTAACTTTTTCTGATATTTTATATTTTATAAGGAATTGATTTATTGTAACGTTAGCGCGGAAATAAACTTTTCACTTTCATTACTTATAAAAAAGTTCTAAAAGTAGCCGATAGGGGAAACCAAGAATATAATAAGCTCTTTGGCGGTTTTTTAAGTAGAAATCTCGATATTAAGAAAAGCATATTCCCGGAAGAAGAAGATTACCGTTAATTCCTGTAAATCTTGTTCTCTAAAAAAATGAAAGTATCAGTAAATTTATTAAAAGATATAAAATCCTCAGGCATCGAACAAGTAATTGTAAAAAAGACTGGAGATGCATGTACTGAATATAATAAACTTCATAAAAAAAATAATATAATTGCTGTTTTTTATTTAACCTGATAACTATTGCGAAATAATATTAATTAACAAAAATCTTCCTATCATATAAATAAATCAGAAAAGATAAAGGAAATATGATAAAATTCATATTACTATACATAAGATATATTATAGGACGTTGCAAAATTGAAAAAAAAAGATAAAACTCTCCGAACCCCCTCTTTTATTATTCCTTTCTGTCATTGCGAGGAGCGCAGCGACGCGGCAATCCCATCATTCCACTTATGTCATTCCCGCGAAAGCGGGAATCTATCTTTCTTATTTCTTTCTTTTCGTTTTTCTTCCTCCCTCTGTCATTGCGAACTTTCGAAGAAAGTGTGGCAATCTCATTATTCCTTTATGTCTTTTATTTTTTGCATTTGTATTATTTCTTCCCACACTTATAGCTCAAGCTATAACTATCCGCTATTCCTATAAGCTAATTTGCATTTTTCTTTATACAAAAACTATAAAAAAACTATATTTATTATTTAGTAATTATTCATAAAAACGCTGTAACCTTTATAATCAAAGGCTTTTAAGGATTTTATTCTCTCTGTCATACTGATATCTCTAATTTCCTTTTATTTCTTTATTTTTTTTCTCTAGCTTATAACCCAAATCCTTTATCTCTTTCTTATCTTTCTTAACTAAATACTAACGACTAACGACTAAATACTAGTATAAACGCTGTAACCCTTATAAACAAAGGCTTTTCAGGATTTAAAAAAACGCTCGTATACTGCGTATATGGAGAAATTTTGACTTACCCCTTATGATTGTACCTATTTAGTAAAAGACCCCCCTTAAAAACGAAAATACGAGGCCTATTTTTTGGTAATCTTAAAAATAACCCCTGCTCTTTCAATGCAAGGATTTCGGAAAATATTATAGTTTTGGAAATGGTAAACTAAAATGAAACTAACGTGGAAAATAAAAGTGCACCTTACACCCTATAGAAATATGTGATCCTTTCTGTCTGTTTTTCCTGAAATAATAGTATACTCATTCATTGTAAGTTTAAAGGCATAGCTTGTTGAGCGATGAAGGGAAAATTAGTAAAATGAAAAGAGAGAAATATTTTTTAAGTTGTTATAACTTTCTCATAAATTCTTCAACATCAACTTTAGCTTGTCTAAGTATTCCTCTTAGTGTGCCAATTGCCAATTTAGAATGCAAAGGTATAACGCAACCAATTTCTCCCTCTGAAGTTGTTCTTTTTAATATGATATAACTACCTTTTTGTCGAATTTCTCTAAACCCAAATTTCTTTAATATACTTACAGCCTCTTTACCAGACATCCTTGTTAGTTTAGACATTAGCAACCTCAAAAGTGGTTAAAATTGGACGACCAATATTAGGTAAAGGAAATTCTTCAAGATATAGTTCAGTCGATTCTTTTAAATTAGAAATTGCTTCTTCAACTGTGTGTCCTTGGCTAACAGTCCCTACTTCGGGACATTCTGCAAC
>JAHIPN010000088.1 GCA_018894595.1 bacterium | reverse complement strand
CTTCCTCCGGGTCCAATCTGCAATCCTGGACTCGATTCAATCATAGCCGCTCTTGAACCAGAGGAAGAAGATTATTTATATTTTGTATTGGGAGAAAATGGTAAGCATATATTTTCCAAAACCTATCAGGAACATCTAAGGAATAAAAAATAAAAAAAGTAACCCAAAGGTGCCTGGCACCTTTGGGTTACTTTTTTAAGGAGTGAGATGATGAAACCATTAATAATAGGCATTGCCGGAGGAACAGGTTCCGGAAAAACTACAGTTGCCCGCAGAATCTATGAAAGCTTAAAAGGAGTAAATGTGGTAGTGATTCAACAAGATGCATATTATATAGATTTAAGTCATCTTCCTTTAAAGGAAAGAAAGAAAATAAACTTTGATCATCCCTCAGCTTTTGATAGTGATCTGCTAATAAAACATTTAAAGAAATTAATCAGAGGACAAGAAATTGAAAAACCTATATATTCATTTACTGATTACACCCGAAAAAAGGAGACAGAAAAAGTTCTCCCCCGTGATATTATAATATTAGAAGGTATTTTAGTATTAGAAGAAGAAAAAATAAGGAACTTGTTGGATATAAAAATTTATGTAGATGCCGATGAGGATGAAAGATTCATCCGAAGGTTAGTGAGAGACACAAAAGAGGGAGGGAGGTCAATGGAGTCAGTAATCGAACAATACTTAAATGTTGTAAAACCTATGTTCTTACAATTTGTGGAACCTTCTAAAAGATATGCCGATATAGTTATCCCCCAGGGTGGACTAAATAACGTAGCAATTGATATAATAGTAAGCAAAATAAAATCCCGAACCTAAAAAATAGTATATAGGTATATAGTGAATGAAATAGCGGATAGCGCGTAGCGTTTAGCGTGGAGCGTATAGTTAAGCAAGAGGGAGTCAGAATTCAGGAGACAGAAGCCAGAATATAATACTACATAGTATATCGTATTTCGTAAAGAAAAAGAAGTCAGAAGAAAGAATTAAGAATAAAAAAACAGGAATATCATTGCGAGAAACGAAGTGACGAAGCAATCTCGATTTCGTATCGTGTATTGCGTAAAGAAAATTAGGATTCAGAGGTAGGGGCACGATGCATCGTGCCCAAATAAATGGAAAAATACAAAGAAAGAAGGGCACAATTCATTGTGCCCCTACAATACAAATAAAGACAATAAATTTATATTTTCGTACTAACGACAAAACAGGAGAAAGAGAATTGTTTGAAATTTTAAGACCAAAAGTATATGTAAATTCTATATGTAATATAGACTTAAAAAAGCTAAAAAAAATAAAAAAGATAAAAGGCATCATTGTGGATTTGGATAACACTTTAGTAGCCTGGGGGGAGAAGGAAGTTAGCCAAAAAATTATTGATTGGGTTAAAGAAGCAAAAAGATTAGAATTTAAACTTTGTATAGTTTCCAACACTAATTCTAAAAGAGTTGCAGAATTTGAAAAAATATTTAATATCCCTTATCACTCAAAATATTTTAAACCTTTTAGCATAGCCTTTAATAATGGCCTTAAAATTTTGGATACAAAAAAATCTGAGACAGTGGTAATCGGGGATCAAATATTTACCGATATTTGGGGAGGTAATAGATTGAAGCTCCTAACCATTTTGGTCACTCCCATAGTTAAAAAGGATTCTATAGGAACATTCCTTCATCGTAATTTGGAAAAAATACTAATCTCTTTTTGGCTAAAAAAAGGTATAATAAAAAAAGAAATTGGCAATTGGCCAAAATAATACAATTCACCAATTTAAACCAATTTAAACTACTTGATAGATATTTATAATAGTGGTATAGTTACTATAGGTTTAATAGGATAATATGCCTCTAAATCAAACATTAGATAAACCTTATCACTTATTTTTAACTCTCTCAGCGCAGCACTTAGATGTTAAATATATAATTATAATTTTTATGTATTTTGTAATCACAAGTTTTATTTCCTATAAGGTGATGAGCAGTAAAAATAGAAAATATAATATAAAAAGAACTATTAATTCATCATTAGCGATAGTTATTGGGATAGCATTAAAAATATTTTAAATTTATATACCATACGGATATACAGATAATGGAGGAGAAATGAAAAGATCAGTAAATAAGAGTATTACCGGAAAATTCCTATCAGATATATTATATAATAAGGGTCTAATTTCAAATGAACAATTAGACAAAATATTAAAAACACAAAGTGACACGGGTGAAGATCTTCAAAAGGTAATTATTGAATTAGATATTCTTAAAAAAGACGAGATGATGCTTGTTCTGGCCAATGAAATTGGAGTAAAGTATGTTAATTTAAATGATATAGATGTCGACCCTGCAATAGTGGTTCTAATTCCCGAAGAGATGGGCAGAAGACATCAGCTTATCACCATAAGTAGAGAAGAAAAAAAATTGACTGTTGCAATGGCAAATCCTTTAGATGTTTTTGCTCATGATGAACTCAAAATAAAATTAGGATATACCGTTGAACCAGTGTTATCTTATGGTGAAGATATTAATAAAGCTTTAGATGAAGTATTTGGGATAACAAATGGATGGGATCAGGTAATTGATAAAATTGAAAATGTGAAGGTAACTGTGCTAAAAGAAAATGAAAAGGAAACCTCTGACATTTCCGCGATAACTAAAGGTGAAGAGGCTCCCATTATTGCTCTGGTTAATTTGATGATTTTGAGGGCAGTTAAAGAGAGGGCTAGCGATATCCACATAGAACCATTCGGAGAGGATGCCCTTAAAGTTCGTTACCGAATAGATGGTATATTACATGATGTGATGTCTCTACCACGGAATCTGCAATTAGCTGTTATTTCCCGAATTAAAATAATGTCGGATTTGGATATTGCTGAAAGAAGATTACCTCAAGATGGCCGAATTCAGGTGAATGTTGGGGGAAGAAAGATAAACATAAGGGTTTCAGTCTTGCCTACAGTAATTGGAGAAAGTGCTGTTTTAAGAATATTAGATCCAGCAAGCATTTTATTAGAGTTAGATTCTTTAGGTTTTTCTACAGATGTTCTTCCTAAATTTATATCTTTAATAGAAAAACCCAATGGTATAATCTTAGTTACCGGTCCGACAGGGAGTGGAAAGTCTACTACGTTATACACCACTCTTAATTTGTTAAATTCAACCGAAAAGAAAATTATGACTATTGAAGACCCGGTAGAATATAGATTAAAAGGAATCAGCCAGGTGCAAGCTAAACCCAAAATTGGGCTTACTTTTGCGGCTGGGTTAAGAAGTTTCTTGAGGCAAGATCCAGATATCATGTTGGTAGGAGAAGTTAGAGATAAAGAGACAGCTGAAATTGCTGTTCAGGCAGCTCTTACCGGACATATTGTTCTGAGCACTCTTCATACCAACGATGCTCCCAGTTCAGTGATAAGATTAATTGATATAGGGATAAAGCCCTTTTTAATTTCTTCTTCGGTGATTGGGGTTATAGCACAAAGATTGGTCAGAAAGATATGTCAAAAATGCAAGAAAGAGATAAAAATAACCCCCAGTATAGAGAAAATATTGAATGAATATAAGATGAATAGCAATGAAATAACCTTATATAAAGGTGAAGGATGTCCTTATTGTAAAAATACCGGCTATAAAGGAAGAGTGGCTATCTTTGAACTGATGGTAATTACTGAAAATATTAAAAATATGATTGCCAAAAATGTTACCACCGGAAAATTAAGAGAAGTAGCTATCGACGAGGGAATGATCCCATTAAAGAAAGATGGTATAAGGAAAGTTTGCGAAGGCCTAACTACTATAGATGAAGTTTTGCGAGTTGCTTCGGTTTAGAGATTGAAGGGAGTGAATATATAATCAATGGCTACCTTTGTGTATAAAGTCCGTGACCGAACAGGAAAAGCATTTACCGGAAACATGGAGGGGGAAAATAGAGGGGTGGTTGCTTCTCGGTTACAAGAAATGGATTATTTTATTACTTCTGTCAGCGAAAAAAAGAAAAACTTCCTATTTTCTAATCAAACAACACTTTTCCAAAGTATAAAACTTAGAGACCTAACCATATTTTATCGACAATTTGCTACTATGGTTAATGCTGGGTTGACTTTAGTAAATTCATTAGACATTTTAACCAAACAGGTTGAAAATAAGGCGCTATCTAATATTATTAAAATAGTTAAATCTGATATTGAGGCAGGTTTCACTTTGGCTAATGCCATGGCAAAACACCCTCAAGTATTTTCTGAATTATATATTAGTATGGTTAGAGCGGGGGAGGTCGGAGGAGTATTAGATGAAATTTTAAAAAAAATTGCAGATTTAATGGAAAAAGAATTTGCTATTAAGCAGAAAATAAAATCTGCTATGGCTTATCCTTCTTTTGTAATTGGTGCTGCAGTACTAATGACTATCTTTATGCTTACCTTTATTTTACCCCAGTTTGTAGGAGTGTTTGCTCAGTTTGGAGGAGAGCTCCCTGCTCTTACCCAGTTTTTTGTAACCTTAACCTATTTATTTAATAAATATTGGTATATATTTTTTATGGTTATTGGCGGACTTGTCTTTGCATTTTTAGCTTATATAAAGACAACGAATGGTAAATTTAATTTTGATAAATTTAAATTAAATGCCCCTATTTTTGGTGAGATCAATAGAAAAGGTGCTATTGCCAGGTTTACCAGAATTTTCGGAACCTTGATTAAAAGTGGAGTACCAATTTTAGAAGCGCTAAGTGTTTCTTCTAATGCTATAGGAAACTTAGTAATATCTAAAGCTGTCCTTGGTGCCAAAACAAAGATAAAAGAAGGACAGAGTATCTCAGGTCCTCTGGCCGAAAGCGGAGTATTTCCACCTATGGTTACTCAGATGATTATGGTTGGCGAAGAGAGTGGTGAATTAGAAGAAATGTTAATTAATGTAGCAAAATTTTATGATCAAGAAGTAGATAGGACTGTAGAAAAACTAACCGCAATCATTGAACCACTTATGATGGTATTTATCGGCTTAACAATCGGGACCATGATTATAGCTATGTACCTGCCTATTTTCAATATGGTAAACCTAATCCAATAAAAACCAAACCGTAAGGGCTCAATTCATCGAACCCGCATATTTCTTATGTTGCTCTTGTTTGTCTGTCATCTTCATAAACTTTTTTTGACAATGATGTATCACATATGATACCCTTAAATTGAGGTGATGAAAATGAGCAATCAAAGAACACTTGTATTATTAGAACCCCCCATTAGGGATTTAATAAAACAAATGGCAAAAGAAAAGGGAATTTCAGTTTCAAGTTTATGTAGAGGTTTAATCTGTGAAGGATTAGAGATACTTGAAGATAGATACTTTGATAGAGTTGCTTCTGAAAGAGAAGATAACTTTAATTGGGGACAGAGCTTAAACCATGAAGAAGTATGGAATGAAAAGCAAAAGTGAAGATAAACTATCACCCCAGAGTAAAAAGTGATGATATTCCAAGATTGAGTTCTAATATTGCTGTTAGGATAGAAAATGCCATTAGAAGGCGTTTAATGGTTAATCCAATAAAATATGGATTTTATCTTCGTGGAACTTTAAATGGTTATAGAAAACTACGAGTAGGGGATTGGCGAGTTATCTATAGAGTTGTTGATGATAAGGAAATAAGAATATTAGCTATTGGTAATCGAAAGGATGTTTATAAATTCGCTAACATTAGAAAGTAAAATTAGACAATATCATAATGTAGGGGCTTAATGAATTAAGCCCGCAAAAGCACAAAAACTGTAGGGGCGTATTGCATACGCCCAAAGAATGATCTAGATGTAAGGGCTTGATTTATCAAGCCCGCAAGGATTACTACTATGAACGTAATAAACAAACCACAAAAAATAACCGATGATCAAATTACAAAACACCAGCCATTAGTAAAAAATATCGCCTATAAATTCTTAAATTCCGGCGAGCCACTGGAAGATTTAGAACAAGTAGGCTATATAGGACTAATTAACGCCCTTAACCTTTACAATCAAGATAGGGGGGTAAAATTTGAAACTTATGCTACCTGGCTTATTTCTGGTGAAATTCGCCATTACATTAGAGACGAACACCAGGTAATTAAAATCCCTTACTGGATATTGAAATTAAATAAAAAAATAGATGAATTTATAATTGTCTATAGAAAAGAAAATAATAGATTTCCTCCCCTTTCTAAAATATCTGAAGAATTTAACCTTACCGAAGAAGGGATAAAAGAAATCCTAAAAGCTCGGGATGCAGTTCAAATAGTTTCTCTTGACCAGGAAAATAGAAAATATAGTTCTGACAGTTATCCAAAAATAGAAAAAATAAAGAGTACAAATTATAAAACATTTAAACTACCAATGGAAGATATTATTACTTTAAAAACTGCTTTCAGTAAATTAAAAAAATTACAGCGAAAAGTAATATATTATATTTTTGAAAAAGATTTAACTCAAACTAAAACAGCCAAAAAATTGGCGATTTCTCAAAGACAAGTTTCTCGAATAAAAAACGAAGCTTTAAAAACATTAAAAGAAGAATTGGAAAATAATACATCTTAAATGTCATTTCCGTGATTTTTTTATGTCATTCCCGCGAAAGCGGGAATCTATCTTATATGTCATTGCGAGGAGCGAAGCGACGCGGCAATCCCAGGTACAATAGACATCTTTCCTGGCTACTAAAAAACGTAGGAGCTTGATTCCTGTCTGCGTGCAGAAACGCACAGGCAGGCATCAAACCCGTAAGGAACTCAATACAATGCTCAAAAAAAAGGCTGTAGTAAAATACAAAGATGGAGAGATTATAAAAGGCTGGGTTGAAGATTTTCGGCCTGACCGAAAAACTTTTATTTTATTTAACCTTATTAAATATAATGAAGAAGAAAGACTCGAAATTAAATTTTCCTCTCTTAAAGCAGTCTTTTTTATAAAAGATTTTATTGGAGATAAAAATTACAAAAAAGTCAGGACATTTAATGTTGACACTAAAGTAACACATAGACAACGAAAACTAATTGCAATTTTTAAAGATGGAGAAAATTTGTATGGAACAAGTCACAGTCGTGGTAGATATAAGGTAGGATTTTTTATATATCCTATAGACCCAAAAGATAATAATGAAAGAATATTTGTTATCCACTCAGCGGTAGAAAGCATCCGCCTAATGAAATTTGAAATATAAAGTTAATATAGAAAACGGTGAAGAATGAAGAATATTTTAAAAAATGGAAAAGCCAAAGCCTATCAAGTTAGACAAGTAAGAAATATAATTATAAAATATGAACTTCATAAGGAGGAGAAAAATGCATAAATACGAAGTGATTGTATGGTGGAGCGAAAAAGACCAAGCTTATATAGCCGAAGTTCCTGAACTACCAGGATGTATGAGTGATGGTGGAACTTATGAAGAGGCTTTAAAAAATATTCAACTAATTATTTCTGAATGGGTAGAGACCGCCAAAGAATTAGGGAGAGAAATTCCTGAACCTAAAGGAAAACTTATGTATGCATAATCTTTATACTGGGGTCATTATCGTGGAGGAGGGGATGAGATTATATGCGAGATGAAACTGCTGAATGGATTACCCAGGCGGAATATGATATAGATACAGTATCCTTCATCAGTTGCAGAAAAATATCTCGAAAATGCAAGGGAAGTGGTAAAATGCCTGAAACAGAAAGCGAATTAAACAATATTGTGTTGTCTTTTATAAACACCTTAAAATCTAAAGGTATAATTCTTGAAAAAGTATATTTATATGGCTCCAGGGCAAGAGGTACTTCTAGGCTGGATAGTGATATAGATCTCATATTAGTTTCACCCAAGTTTTACAAGATGCCCTTTTGGAAACGATGGGAGATTATCGGAGATGCTCTGGCTGAAGTAATGGAACCGATAGAGGTTCTTGCATTTTCACCCGAAGAATTTGAGAAGAAAAAAGAAAAACAGGCTGGTTTTTTGCAACATATTATGAAACAACCGGAAACAATTGATGTTGTTTTTTAACTTCCGTTAAAACTCTTTTGTATGTCATCCAAGTATTTTTTATGCTTGCCCCGTGAAGCCTTGCTTCACTTGGGTCATCCCCGCTCCTTTTTCTGTCATTCTCGCGGAAGCAGGAATCTATATTTCCTGTCACTGCGAGCGACCAAAAGAAGGATTTTTAGAAAATTTACCCACCCTTGAAACCCTTTATTTGCAAGGCTTTCAGACCCCCCTCAGGAGTGCCCTTTTTACGCACGTAGAGTGCCTTTAAACGCGCTTCAATTTTCGAAAAAACAGCAAATCGACCCCCATTTTTGGCCTATTTTTACCTTCTTAAAATCACGAAACCCTTATAAATAGCCACTTTCAGTTTTTAAAAGAGTGAAATTTTAGTCAAAAAAACGCCATTTTCGAGGGGTAAAAGTACCTATTTTTTAAAATTATGCATTTAAAGGTACTTAGCGTAGTTATTCGCTAAAACCCTTATTATATAAGGCTTTCAAGGAGCTATTTTTCCACAGGTTTTCCACACTTTCCCCATTTATAAGTAAAATACTGTTAGTTTTACCCCCTCTGCCATTACGAGGAGCGAAGCGACGCGGGGCAATCCCATTACCCCCTCTGCCATTACGAAAAATAAGGCATAAACAAGAGAAATCAATATAGATAGAGTTAGAGGATTATCAGTTTTTATAGGAAAAAATAGTAAGGCTCTAAAACGCAGTAAACATATGGGTTTGAGTCATCCCCCATGTCATTCCCGTGGAAACGGGAATCTATCCTTCTTTTTTTCTCTCCCTATAATTGGTAAATTGGTGAATAGGCAAATCGGCAAATTAAAAAAAATTACAATTTTTTTACATTCTTGTCTAAAAACTTCCAATTTTGGGAATAATATAAATAGAAAGAATATAAATTTTTATAATGATATGATCGCCAAACTACCAACTTTTATTTTTGTTGCAGAATTTAAATATAATTTCTTAAATCTCTTTCCTGAGGAGAGGGAATAGCTTGGGCAAATGTAGGGGCACGATGCATCGTGCCCACAAGACGGGTCGGATAAATCTGACCCCTACAAGAAAAAAAATGCAGATTTTATAAAGGAAAATAATAAAATCCAGGAGGTGATAATCAAAAAACAAAGAGCAATTATATATTAATGTTATGAAGACTGTTTAACTTTAGAAGATTTTTTCAATTTACCAATAGATTAATTAGGATATTGAATAATCTTATATTCTTTATCTTGAATTTTAACTAACGACTAACGACTAATTTGATTGGTCGATTGGAAGATTGGACGATTAATCATAAACAAAATTAAAAGGAGGAAATTTAAAATGTATAGTTTTAGAAAAAGTAAGAAAGGTTTTACCTTAATTGAATTGATGGTCGTAGTAGCCATCATCGGTGTATTAGCACTCTTGGGATTAAGACTCTATACCGGACAACAGGATAAAGCTAAAAATGCCATAGTAATAGCAAATGCAAGTACCGTTCATACGTTGATTCAAGGTGATATGTTAGATCACGATTATCTTTCAGATGCAGGTTCAGTAATTGTTGCCATAGGTGGAGATGCTGATCCAGCAAGTACTTTAGCAAATATGAAAAACCCTCACGGAGGAACTTATATTGTGAGAACTGGTACTATCGGTACGGGTGCTATTGGTGAAGTTATTGTTGACTGGATATCTGCTAATGAATTCCAGATACAAGGAATTGGTAGTGCAGTTGATACCCCCACAGGAGACGTAATGACTGCTCAAAAATAATTTGATTACATATATTAATATTAAAAAACCCCTTTATTTT
>JAHIPN010000087.1 GCA_018894595.1 bacterium | reverse complement strand
TCCTATCCCTGTCGAAACCTATCGCCCCCATTCTTTATTCTTTAATTCTCTTTCTACTTCTCTTCGGGCATCTTTCTCAGCCAATGCTTCTCGTTTATCATATAACCTTTTTCCTTTAGCCAGAGCCAATTCAATCTTGGCATGACCTCTTTTAAAATAAATTCGCAAAGGCACCAGGGTTAAACCTTTCTCCTCAACCTGCCCTATTAAACGGTTAATTTCTCGTTTATGCATAAGTAATTTACGTTTCCTTCTGGGGTCAACATTAAATATGTTGCCAAAGGCGTAAGGAGAAATATGCATATTCATTATATAAAGTTCGTTATTTTCAAAATGAGCGAAACTTTCCCGCAGACTAACCTTGCCTTCTCTTAAAGATTTTACTTCCGTTCCTTTTAGGACCAGCCCAACTTCATAAGAATCTAATATATGATAATCATGTCGTGCTTTTCTGTTTACAGCTATATTTTTTACTTCATCTTTATTGTTGGCAAAACTCATAATTTTTCCCTCATCTGGCAGTTAAATTATAGCATAAATGGGGGGAATTCTCAATAAAAACAAAATGACAGAAATTTTTAATTTAAAGGGATTCTCTTAATTTGCTTGCCTTTTGAAATTCTTCTTTTAGGCTGCTGGGATCATTTTTGAGTTTATCTTCTATTACTTCAAGACAATTTTTAAATTCCTGAATCATTTCTAAAATATTTTCTTGATTGGTTTCACAGATATCTTCCCACATTTTATAAGGACTGGAAGCAATTCGTGTCATATCTTTAAATCCCTCTCCGACGGCTTCAAAATAATTATTGTTATTTCCCCGTAGAGCCAATTCGCCTATTGTGTTAATTAAGGAAACCGCGATAATCTGAGGTAGGTGACTTACTGCACCAACAATTCTGTCATGCTCGAGAGGCTCTAATATTAATCTGTTTGCACCTACCATCTTGATTAATGAAAATATTTTTTCTATTGCTATTAAATTACTTTTTTTGGTAGGAGTTAGGATATAGGTTTTGTCTTGAAAAAGATAAGGATTTGCTGACTCTATGCCGCAATCTTCTGAACCTGCCATAGGATGACCACCAATAAAAAATACATCTTTGGATAATACTTCATTGGCTCTCTCTACAATTTGCCCTTTAGTGCTCCCGGTATCAGTTACTATACATCCTTTTTTAAGAAAAGGATTAATTTGGGTCAATATATTTAAAATCGCCTTTACAGGTGTAGCTATAATTACTATATCAGCTTCTCTTATTCCTTCTTCGAGATTAACTGTTCCTTCATCAATAGCACCTCGAGCAATTGCTTTTTCGATTATTTCTTGTTTATCTATTCCTACGATTTTGAAATTTGGTTTCTTTTCTTTTAGAGCCAATCCCAGTGAGCCGCCGATTAGACCTACCCCGATGATAGTTACTTTTATAAAGTCGCTTTCCTCTTTCATTTTGATTCCTTTCCCCCCTCACTCTAACCCTCTCCCTCCGCGGGGAGAGGGAAAAATAGGAATAACTGAGAGAATATGCGGGCTCGATGAATCGAGCCCCTACATTTGATATAGAGATTGCAAAGTAATAATTATTTTATTTAATCTTTTTTGGTTTTTCCTTTAGTAAATCTTGAAGAGCGCGGATAGCCAGAATATAACTCTGATAACCGAAGCCGGCAATCTGCCCTATACAAGCGGATGCGGTCACTGATTTGCCCCGAAAATCTTCCCGGAAAAATATATTGGAAAGATGAACTTCAACTACCGGAATAGGGCAGTCTCTAAGAGCATCGGCAATAGCATAACTATAATGAGTATAGGCTGCCGGATTGATAATTAAACCATTTAGCTTTGAAGAGTTCTGCTGGATAAATTCTATAATCTCCCCCTCGAAATTAGATTGCATTATGACCAGTTCAATACCTTCCTTCTCGGCAAAAAATTTTATTTTACAGTTCATTTCTTCCAAGGTTAAATTTCCGTAAATTTTCTTATCTCTTTTTCCCAACATGTTTAAATTCGGCCCATTAATTATTCCTATCTTTAACATAGTTTCCACTCCTTTTTAAATTCTTCAAAAGCTTTTATTATTTCTTCTTTGTTTATATTATTAACCAGGGTTACTTTACCCAGGGCTTCCGGTAGAATGAATGTTATTTTACCTTGAGAATTTTTTTTGTCTAGAGTTAAGGTTTCCCAGAACTGGTTGTAGTTTATGTTTTTGTGTTTAAGTATAGATTCCCGCTTTCGCGGGAATGACAGAGAAGGAGGCGGGAATGACAATATGTTTTTAATTTGTTCTTCGAGATCTTGTGAACATATTCCTCTATTTCGAGCTATTTTAGTCTCGATTAACATACCCAGGGCTACCGCCTCTCCATGACTTAAATCCTGATATCCTGCTCCTACTTCCAGAACATGGCCAATACTATGACCAAAATTTAGTATTTTGCGTAATCCTCTTTCCCAGGGGTCTTTCAAAACTATATCCACCTTTAAAGAAACAGCTTCTTTAACCAGTTCACATAGCAGGTCTCTATGTTTCTTCATTAATAAATCAATGTTTTTTTCTAACCATTTAAAGAAAGCCGGAGATTTAATAACTGCTATTTTTATAGCCTCTACTATTCCATTTTTTATATCCTTGTCTGATAAGGTCTGTAAAACTTCGGGGTCGGTGTAAACTGCTTTGGGTTGATAGAAGCTCCCGATTATATTTTTAGCCAAAGGATGGTCAACCGCCACTTTTCCCCCGATACTGCTATCTACCTGGGCTAAAAGGGTAGTGGGAATATGCACTAAAGACAGTCCTCTCATATAGGTAGCGGCAACAAATCCGGTTAGATCTCCTATAACCCCTCCACCCAAAGCAATAAAGGCAGTGGTTCGGTCTGCTTTCCTTTTTAATAATTCATCATAGAGATATTTTGCCGTAGATAGGGATTTATATTTCTCGCCATCGGGTATTTCAATTAAATCTATTAAATCAGGATTAAACCCGCCCTTTTTCAAGGAAGATAATAGCTTAACTCCATACAAACAATTTACTAAAGAATTGGTAATTATTATAATTCTTTTATTCCCTATCGTTTTAGATAAATGTTCACCTAAATTAATAAGAATTCCCTTTTTGATACAAACTTTGTATTCTTTATCTTCTGTAATTTTTATTTTAATTTCTTTCATCCGTTCACCCTTCGCTCCTCAAACTCTCTTTAAAAGAGTAATTATTTTATTCGTAACTTCCTGAATGCTCAGATTAGTAGTATCAATTTTTATAGCAAAATTATTGTATTCTTTCTTTCTTTCTTTTAAAAGACGGTTAATCTCGCTTAAGACGTTTTCTCCTTTTAAGAGGGGCCGATTATTCTTTCTTTTTACCCGATTATAGATAGTCTGGGAATCAGCATAAAGACAAATTATTTGTCCTCTCTGGCTTAGTATCCTGGCATTATCCGAAGAAAGCAGAGTTCCGCCACCGGTAGCAATCACCGTATTTTCTTTCTGAGATAATTCTTTTACTAATTTATTTTCTTGTTCCCGAAAATAATTTTCCCCATATCTGGCAAAAATATCTGCTATGCTCATCCCCCGGCCTTCTTCGATTATCCGATCCATATCTATAAATTCCATTTTTAATTTTTGGGCTAATTCTTTAGCTACTACAGTCTTGCCTGTCCCCATAAATCCGGTAATGATAATATTCCTCTTCATATCTTTTGAAGCCTCTTCTTGTAGTTTTTGTAATTTTCCTTAATTCCCGGCAAAGAATCTCCACTAAATTTTTCCAAAAAAGCAGCTGCTATCTCCCAGCCTGCCGCCGCTTCTCCTACTACACTGGCTGCCGGGACAACACATATATCAGACCTTTGGTAGATTGCCCTGGTCTCTTTTTTGGTGGCAAAGTCAATGGAACGAAGGGGATTAATCAAAGTAGGTATAGGTTTAAGATAAGCTCTGATTACCACCTTTTCCCCGTTGGTTATTCCTCCTTCTATACCGCCAGCACGATTGGTCTTTCGGTAATATCGAAAAGAATCTTTTTCGGATTCTTCTTGAGTAAATATTTCATCATGAACAGTCGAACCTTTTTGCTCCGTGGCCTCTATTCCTTCACCTATTTCTACCGCCTTTACCCCCGGTATACTCATAAAAGCTGAAGCCAATCGAGCATCAAGACGCCTATCCCACTGGACATAACTTCCCAAACCTACGGGAACACCGGTAATCACCACCTCAAATACTCCGCCTAAAGTATCTCCTTTCTCTCGAGCCCTATCAATTTCCCTGCACATTCCAATTGATGCAATTCCGTCTACACAATATACAGGGGATTTATTAATTTCCTCTTTAACTTCTCGATTAAAAGAAGTAATCCTCTTTGCTTTAACTTGACCTATCCTTAGTACATAACTGTAAATTTCTATATTGAATTCTTCTAAAAGAGAGCTTG
>JAHIPN010000007.1 GCA_018894595.1 bacterium | reverse complement strand
TTTTAATACCATCCATATCGGAAGCATGCAAAATGCTACTCTTTTCTTAATTATTATCTTGATGTTTATTGGTGCCTCTCCCAGTTCTACCGGGGGAGGGATTAAGACTACTACTTTCGGTTTACTTATATTATATGTCTGGTCCTCACTAAAAGGGAAAGAAGAAATTCAAATCTTTAAAAGAAGAATATCACAGGATATAATTCCTAAAGTCTTGACTGTTATCACCCTCTCCTTGGGTCTGGTTATTACCATGACCATTCTATTGTCTTATGTTGAAGGAGAGGATTTTGTAAAAGTATTATTCGAGGTTGTTTCTGCTTTTGGTACAGTAGGATTATCAACAGGTATTACCTCGTCTTTGAGTATAGCTGGTAAGATTATAATTATTATCACAATGTTTACCGGTAGAATTGGGCCTTTAGGTCTTGCCTTATCATTAATTCAAAAACGAGAACCAGAAATGATTAGATATCCTGAAGAAAAAATTATGGTAGGATAATCAGTATATAGGTATATAGTAAATAAAGAAGAAGACAGAATTCAGGAGCCAGGAGCCAGAAATCAGAATAAAATCATATTAAGTAATGTATTTAGTAGAGGTACGGCGTTACCTTGTCTTCTTTTCCAACACGGCACGCCGTGTTGCTACTAAATACTAACGACTATTCACTATATACTAGGAAAAAGGAGGGATTTTTCATGAAACAATTTATAGTTATTGGTTTAGGAAGATTTGGTTCTGCAGTAGCCACAACCCTGGTTGAATTAGGACATGAAGTCCTGGGAGTAGATAATGACGAAGAAAGAGTATACGCCTTAAAAGATAAAATAACTCAGGCAGTACAGGCCGATATCACCGAGGAAAAAGTTTTAAAAGAATTGGGAGTAAAAAATTTTGACGCTGCTGTTGTGAGTATCGCCACTAATTTGGAGGCAAGCATCTTAGTAACTATGATGCTAAAAGAAATGGGATTAAAATATATTATTGCTAAAGCCCAAAATGCTCTCCACGGAAAGGTCTTAGAAAAGATTGGTGTCGATAAAGTAGTATTTCCAGAAAGGGATATGGGAATTAGAATTGCTCGGCGTTTAATTACTCCTAATATTAAAGATTACATAGAACTGGAACCTGATTACAGCGTTATTGAGATTGAAGCCTTGCCTGAATTTGTAGATAAAACTTTGAGTGAACTTGATTTGCGGAATAAATACGAAATAAACGTTTTAGCCATAAAAAGAAATGATAGCCTTAATATCTCACCCCGGGCAAAAGACGTAATAAAAAAAGGAGATTTTCTAATTGTAATAGGAGAGACTAAAAAAATTAACAAATTAGCCGGCAAAGCAAATCATTAAAAAATAAATTTTTTAGGAACCATCAGCCATTTAGAGTACGTATATACTTGTCATCCTTATAACTATTTCCTTTTTATCACTAACCAAATATTTGCTAAAATCGTAGTTAAAGGATTTGGTTTAACCTTACTGTTTTTTAAAAAACTACAGCTGATATGCTATAATAAAACAAAAAAGGATGAATGTATGATAAAGAATATTTTATTTGTCTACAACCAGGTAAGCCAGAGAGAACGTAAGGGACTTTTTAGAGAATGTATTCCTACGGAAGATGTAGAGGCTATCCGTCAGGCTTTGATTGAGACTAATAATAATATTTTATCTTTAGACCTTCTTTCACCAGAACAATTAGACGAGTTTATCAACAAACATAAACCCATTGATCTAGCCTTTATCCTGGCAGAAGGGTATAAAGGTATCCCCCTATACCCTGTATAGTGGGCATGGTGCAGCAATGGTCCGTAAACAGCTAAATAAATACTATATCCCTTGTTCTCTTTCCAGTATCGAAAGTATGGAAATCTGCCGCAATAAAGACCTTACTTATGCCAAACTCAAGGAAAAAGATATCCTTGTTCCTGGTTATTTAATGTTTGATACTCACTTTCGTTTTAATAAAATAAAATTACTCCCCCGACTAGAGAAAATAGGGTTCCCTCTAATGATAAAACCAGCTGGCGGAGGAGATAGTATAGGTATTACTCCTAAATCTGTAGTGCACAATCTGCAAGAATTAAAGAACAGATTCATCGGTCTAAAAAAAGAACTGGGCCCCGAAAAACTAATAATCGAAAAATATTTACCGGGAAGAGAATATACTGTTGGAGTCCTGGGCAGTAAAGCTAAAAAATACATTTTACCCATTATCGCTTTCCCTAAAGACCATGGCATCAGATATACTTCCACTAAAAAGAAAGAATATAAAATGAGGGAAAAATTTGAAATAATCTATCGGGATGATGAAAGATTTAAAAAACTTGCCCAAATAGCAATCAGTACCTTTGATGCCGTGGGAGCCAGTGATGCTATTAGAATTGATTTTATGGAAGATGAATCAGGAAAAACCTACGTTATAGATGTAAACGGTACACCTGCTTTATCTCTAACTGGCTCTTTAACCTTTATGGCAAGCAAAATAGGGTTAACCCACAGCCAATTAATTAAATTGATTTTTTATGAAAGTGTCGTCCGTTATGATTTAGCCCCCACCTATCTTCTGGAAGAGATTATATCTAAAATTCAAGCTAAGCTTGCTACTTATTATGCCGATAAAGACGATAAAGATACGGAAATGGCTTTAATTTAGATTCCAAATCTATCATCTTCCTTTTTAAAGCAATCCCTTCTTTTCCGGAAAATCCTCCTAAACTACCGTCACTTTTTATGACCCGATGACAGGGGATAATTAAGGGTAAAGGATTGTTTCTCATAGTATTTCCCACTGCCCGATATGCCCGAGGATAACCGGCTGCTTCTGCTGCCTCTTTATAAGACCTGGTTTCACCATAAGGAATTTTCCTAACTGTTTGTAAAATTTCTTTTTGAAAATTCGAATAATTATCTAAATTCAACTGGTAATCTGTAAAATCAACTTTCTTGCCGGTAAAATATTCTTTGACCTTTTTAATTAAACTTTCCCATCCTCTATTATCTTCGGAAAGATTATTACATTTTAACTCTTTTCTTATTCTAAAAAGAACATCCTCTTTTCTCTCTTCCGGCAAAATAAAAATCCGCAAGCCCTTCTGGTCAGCTGCAAACCCTGCCCATCCCCAGGCAGTCAAAAAAATTGCATATTTAAAAATATTTTCCAACATATATTTTCTCCTCTTTTTGTCTTGTTACTATATTTATTATATAATAAAAATCGTAAAATAAAAATAAAGAGAAGGAAGCCAGAAGCCAGAAGCCAGAATTCAGGAGTCAGAAGTTTACTAGCGGATGGTGTTTAGAAAGTAGGGGTTCGATTCATCGAACCCGCTAGAAAAATCAGGATAGGGGAAAATTATGTTAAAAAAAATAAATGTCTTGCTGCTGGCAGGTGGAAAAAGCAAAATAAGTATGAGAAAATTCACCGGAAAAGAAAGTAAAGCCTTAATTGAAATAGGTCCTCACCGCCAACCTATGATTCTACATATTATAGAAGCTCTAAAAAAATCAAAATACACTGATAAAATCATAGTAGCAGGACCCGAAGAAGTACAAAAACTGGTAAAAGATCTGGTCTGTCTAACCGTTTCCGACGGTCAAACCATTCCCGATACCTTGAAATCAGGAATTTTACCCCTCAAAAAAGACCCTTTAATATTAATCTCGACTTGCGACGCCCCTTTAATAACCGAAAAACATATCGATTGCTTTATAAAAGAGTGT